>JAONMX010000159.1 GCA_028378565.1 Bacteriovoracaceae bacterium | reverse complement strand
AGCTGCTAAGAAAAAAACAAAAAGAAAGCCAAATGCAGCTTTTATGAAGCCACTTACACCATCTACAGCTCTTGCAGCAGTAATTGGTGGAACTGCAGTTCCAAGAACTGAAGCCGTTAAGAAAATCTGGGCCTACATCCGTAAGCACGATCTTCAAAACCCAAAGAACAGAAGAAATATTCTTGCTGATGACAAGCTTAAAGCTGTTTTCGGTAAAAAAGAAATTACTATGTTTGAGCTTGCTGGAATTCTAGGAAAGCATTTAAGCTAATTGAAAAATTACTTTAAATAAAGAAGGCCTCTCATTATGAGAGGCTTTTTTTTTGTCTTTGATTAATATTTTTTTACAGCTGAGTACTGTAGTTTTAGAGATTGGTTGACCCATGGTCTATTACCAACTTTATCAAATAGGTTTCGACACTCTAGGGTTGGGTTACCACGTGGGAAGCGTTTAGCACCGCTCATGTAGTTAATACATGTCTTCCCATACTTATCCATATATTCAGGTATGGAGATGGCAAAGTGTTTTGAAAAGGTTTCATAAGAGTCATTTCCTTTAAAACTAAATATTCTTCCAGGTAATGGCTCTTTCTTTAAAAGTTTTCTAACCAGAGAAAGTCTACGTGGCTCATCTTGTGAGATGGCCTGAATTCTTGCCCAGGCTTCGTTGAGGAGATCACCTTTTCGTGGAGTTTGTAGAAAATATAAACTCAAGTAATAATCTAACCTTTCTTCATTAACTAATTGGTTCTCTCTAAAGAGTTTTAAAACATCTGTGAAATAAAGAGATTGTGGATCTTCAAGAATAACGGAGAGTCTTTCTTTGATGGAATTGAGGCAGTCTCTATTTATAAGGTTTGGTCTTTGTTGCTGGTGTAGCTGATGCAATATCTCATTTAGTATGATCTCTTTATGACAATAGAAATTAGATACTTTGGATCTTACGATATACTTTGTCATATACCAGCTATTAAAACTTGGTTTAAAACCTTTAAGGAGTTGAACTAGCTTATATGCCGTATCAATGTCTTTATTGCTAGTATTCCAATATGTTTTTGTAAGTTCTAAACATTTTGAGTTTTGAGTAGCAAAGCAATTTCTAAAAAATATATATTGATAGGAGTTTCTTTTTAGTTGAAAGAACTCGTCAGACTTTAGCTCTGTCCATCTGGCCAGCTCTTCGACTTTATTATGGGCCGCTAATGAATAGTCTTTATTTTTGATGTACTTATTAAGAAGACCAATAGATGAGTTGGTTAGTAGAGTTTTCCAATGTCTGTTTCTTTCACTAGGTCTTATATCTTTGGCGTGATTAATAAACTCAGCATAGGAGCCTTGTGATTCTAATATTTCAAGGTCTTTAAGGTTATACTGAAGCCCTTTAGCATGAGAATGTAAGCTAAAGATCGTTAATAGATAAATGAAGAGAATTCCGTTTCTTATCATTACTATTATTCTATGGCTTTATAACTTTAGTCGTCAAATTTTATCGTCAATAGTGCCATCTATACAATAATTATACTCATGCTTATTTCTCTCACTTATTCATATTTTTATACCGAAATATAATTCAGTTACTATTTCAGTGGAGTAAGTTGTTAATGGGTTCGCCTGCATATAAGCCAAAAATTGATTCAGAAAGTGAAAAGGCAGAGATTGAAGCTTATACTGCAAGACAGCAAGAGCTCCATGATTCTCTACTTGTCTCAAGAGATTATCATCGTTTAACGTTCTTTCATAAGTTCGTTATTATTTCGCTTCTCCTATCAACTGTTCTATCTGCAGTCCTTCTCTTCTTTACTTATGTACCAGGTTTGAAGGAACCAATATTCGAAATTTTGAGTAAAATTCTAGGTTGATTTTCCGTCATTTTTAGATACATTTTCTGTTTAATAAGGTATTCGTAGCTAGCCAACATGTTGATATTAAGGACTTCGTTATGACTACCCATCACAAAGATAATATGATGACTTTATTGCCACAAATTCCAATTATAAAAAATAAGTCTATCAATTTGAAAAACAAAGAATGGAAAGTTCGCTATTACGAAGAATTTGAAAATATTCTTTTTGAAAATGGTTCTTTTCTTTCATTAGAAGACTTTACAA
>JAONMX010000158.1 GCA_028378565.1 Bacteriovoracaceae bacterium | reverse complement strand
TAGGAGAATACAGTGTTTTTAAACCTTCATAAGACAATTATAGTCTTTGTTACTATTTTTATAATTTCTTGCTCAACTACACTTAAAGAAGTTGATCAATCTAAAATAATAGTGTCTCATTCTGTATCGAGATCCGTTGCCAATAAGTTTATAGATGGATGTGTGAAACTTTTTTCAAAGTTTGCTAATAAATTACAATCAAATATTGTTACAAGTGTTGTAGAAAAGATAAAAGCCCTTGATAGATTAGAGCCTAAGGTAAAAAGCTTTAATGTTGGTTCGAAAGAGTTTATTGAACTTACAGCTAAGACAGATATTATGAGCAACTCAGTTGATTATAATGAGTTTCTCGAAAATACTGTAGAAGTTGTTTTTACACCTATTGAACCATTCGGGCATATTAGATTACGTATTGGCAAAGAATTATATGGATTTGAATTTATAAAAAATACTATTAGTGGTAAAACCTTTATTCCAACAATACAAAATAGTAATTCAAGTGACTTGATTAATTCACATGGCGCTGCTTTTGTAGTAGGAAAAAATAGAATTCAAGAGTTAAAGAAAGAAATACAGAATTTTTATAAGAGTTCATCATTAAACAACTTTCCTCCTTTTGATGCCTATTCTTCTGATCTAGAAATAATAGAAAATGGTTGTTGAGCGCTGGAAGGCTTCTAATGAAGCTCAGTGTTGCTCTAGTCCCCACTTAAACAGGTCAGGAAAACGATCTAAGGCCATAGTTTGTTCTCTTGGAAACATTGATTTTGAATGGACTCTGTTAAAATGTCGAAACTGTAATCAGACTCATAATCCACTTAAGGATTTTCTTGGACTTGAGAAAAATCAGAAGCATTCAAATGAATTTGAAAAGCTCTGCATGGAAGCAGTGGCCAGTGAATCCTTCAGAAGATCAACAATGACAATAAAAAAGCATAACGAAAAAGTAGACTTCAATCACAGAAGCCTTCATCGCTGGTTTATGAGGACGGAGTCTGATGTTATCACTGCTAAATATAGCGACCTGGAAGTTATTCTTGGAGATGGAACTGGATATAAAAAGTTTGTCTCTCAAATAAAACTTGAGCGTGAAAATAAAATCAAAGAGAAGACAGGGCAAAAAACGATTGAGAGGACCAAGCGTGGTGAAGTTAAAATCTTAATGGGTATAAAAGATGATAAATCCATCGTGCCTTTAGGAGCTTAGACAAGTGAGTCCTGGAAAACGATTGGAAAGATGATTCACAAACTAAATAATCCAAATAAGAAAGTAGCGCCCCAGAAGCTGGCAAATGTTCTTGTCGCCGATTGAGAGATTGGATTAAATAATGGACTTGGCATTCTTGCTCATCACCGTCAACGCTGCCTTTGGCATATACCTCACGAATTAAAACCTCTTATGAAGTATCAAGAAAAAGCTGATGAAGAGCATATTAAATATTCTTTAAATCAAGTTCATTCAATTTTTCAGATTGATATTCCCGACAAGGACTTTGAAGATGTGTCGATAGAAGAAAAAATGGAAATGAATGAAAAGATAAGATCCTGTGAGCTTCAAATGAAATTGCTCTCAGAGTATTTAGAACACAAAGGATATGACAAAGCTTCAACCTATGTCTCAAACGCCAGATCTAGCCTTTTCACATACCTCAAGTATTGGATGAAGACTGGAGTTATAAGTCCTAAAGTAACTTCCAAACTAGAAAGGTTAATGAGAGAAATTGGCCGAAGGATAAAGAAATTTGCGTTTAATTGGAATGAAAGAGGTTGTGCAAAAATGACAAAAATAATTCTGAAAATAATTACTGATCCAGAGTCATGGGAAAGTTTTTGGGATCAAAAAATCAAATTAAGTGGAAATATTAGGCTAAGTTTCAGGAGATTTCTTTAAGGCCTATTATTTAAAAGATCATGCTGAAACAGATTATCAAAAAACGATAATCCTTTCTCTATCAGACCGAATTATTGGATTAGCAGGACTTCTCCTACTTATATTTTTAGGCTCCATTTATTTAAATTATAATACTACTGTTAATGTAGAACTGATCTTTTATTCTATGTCAGCTGTAATTTTCTTTTCTATAGTAGGACTTCTTATCCTCGTAAAG
>JAONMX010000157.1 GCA_028378565.1 Bacteriovoracaceae bacterium | reverse complement strand
TTATCGTGGTTCATGCCAACATCTATGATCCAAGGCTTCTTATCGCCTAGCCAAGATTGGTCAAGAAACTTCGCCTTTCCAACAGCACTAATGATTATATCTGCGCTCTTTGCCAAAGATTTCACATCGGAAGTTCTTGAGTGTGCAATGGTGGGAGTTCCGTTGTGATTCAAAATTAAAAGGGCCATAGGCTTTCCAACAATCATAGATCTACCTATGACCAAAACATTTTTGCCATTTATTTCAATCTTAAAATGATTAAGAAGCTTGATAATACCTTTAGGAGTACAAGGTAATAAAGACTTGTTACCGATATCACCTCTTAAAAGAAGGTCTAGATTATGAGGATGAAAGCCATCAACATCTTTTTGAGGTGGAATGAGTGTTGATAGATCAGTACTTGAAAGTTGCTTTGGAAGTGGTAATTGAATAAAACAACCATGAACACTTTTATCTTCTGTTATTTTGTTAACTTCCGACAAAAAATCAGCTTCCTTAATATTTTCATCTAAGTTGATAATTTCACAACTACCACCAATATCTTCAATAAATTTCTTTTTATTTCTAGTGTAGATGACACTTGGAGCGAAGCTGCCAACAAGAATAACCTTCATCGTGGGTTTGATCCCCTTTTCCGCCAACTTAGAACACTCTTCCTTAAAAAGATTTTTTTGAAGCGTGATAAGTTCCTTAGATGCAAGAATCTTAGACATTGGTTTTTCCTGTTGGAGTTGGGGCTATCATATAAAAAAGTATTGGAATTGCTAAGACTTTTATTGAGTGGTACAGATAAAAATTATAAATGAAATGGAGTGATGCGTGCTTTTTTATATTGGTTTTGGATTACAGTTAATTGGATTTTCTTCAGTGGGACTATGTCTTTTCGCAGGTATGTCTAAGGGCGATTATGGCCAGCTAGAATTAATTCAATTAGTTGGTGGCTCACTTGTGTTTTATTTAGGTAATTTTCTAAAAGGTAAGGCCCGCTCTTAGGCTCTGCGTTGAATGCTTTAATGGACGATTGCTACTAATCAAAGTTATCATTTATATATGATTATCTTAGGAATCGATCCAGGATCTAGAAAAGCCGGCTACGGCTTGATTGAAGTGTCAGGACGAAAAATTAATTATTTAGCGAGTGGCGTCTTACGCTACGATCAAGTGAATGAGTTTATTGATCGTTTAGGAATCATTTTTAAGTCTATTGAAGAGATTGTGAATCATTTTAAACCTGACGAAGTTTCAATCGAATCTCTTATTTATGTAAAAAGCGTAACCTCGTTGGCCAAATTGGCTCAAGCTAGAGGTTCGATGATTGCTGCCTTGATGGAAACTCATCAAGGAAAAGTTAGTGAATATTCACCAAACTTAATTAAAAGTTCAGTAACAGGACATGGGCACGCAAATAAAGAGTCGGTAAATAAAGCCTTACAGATGATCTTTGGTGAAAAGTTAGAATTTAAAAGGGATGATGAAAGTGATGCGCTAGCCATTGCGATTTGCCATGCACTTAATAGAAATAATCCAAAAGTTGATGGATCTGGCAAGAAGATGTCAAAAGGCTCTTCTTTAAAACAAGCTTTTAAGCATTTAGGATAAAATATGATTGGTCATTTAAAAGGTGAAGTACTTTTCTCAGACGGCATTGAAACACTTATCCAAACTCCAATGGGTGTGGGCTATCAAGTCTATCTCAATGAAGTTTTAACAGAGGGTGCGGAAGCATCTGTTTATATAAGTCATGTTATTAAAGAAGCGAGTGAAGAGCTTTATGGTTTTAAAAATCTCAGAGAAAAGAAACTTTTTGAAATTCTTATTTCTGTTAAAGGGGTAGGTCCAAAGTCAGCCTATATTCTTTTAAATGCCTTAGGTGTTGAACAGATTGTTTCAGCAATTCAGTTTGATAATAAAAAAGCCTTAACTGCGGCTCCAGGCATTGGTCCAAAAGCAGCGGCACAAATTCTGTTAGACCTCTCAAGTAAAATTGAAAAAATTAAAATGTATTCACCAAACTATCAAATGGAAATGGTGATAACTGATAAAAATAAAAATGATCATGTGAGTTTTGCAGCAAATAGCTTTAACTCCGATAATCAAATTTTTAATGATGCACT
>JAONMX010000156.1 GCA_028378565.1 Bacteriovoracaceae bacterium | reverse complement strand
TATCATGATTATATCGTTTTTTGGAGAGTTTAGAGCACTAGAGACCGGTGTTGCTCTATTATTGATCTTTTCCATTGTGAAAATGTTTGAGTTGAATAATATACGAGATTACTATTTATTTTTGGTCATAAACTTACTGATGGTTGTGGCCCAGCTTCTTACGGTTTATAGTCTTTCTATTCTTGTGTATGCTTTCGCATATTGCGTATTCTTATATTTATTTATTAATTACATTAAGTCTGAGAATGATAAAAAAGAGATTAAAGCACAAAGAAATAAGGCCTTAAGAGAGATCTTTTACTGGTCTATTCCTGTGAGTGTCATTTTCTTTCTCGTTTTTCCACGCTTGTTAATAGGTAATATTTTTTTTAATACAGTAAAACAAAAAAATAAGACAGGCTTTGCTAATGAACTCAACCCTGGTTCATTATCAAAAGTTATTAATGATCCTACTCCTGTCTTCAGAGCATCATTCTTGAGTGAGAAGAAGGTAACAGTTCCCTTAATGTATTGGAGAGGGGGAGTTCTGGAGAGTACAGATGGTTTTAATTGGCGACCAGGTCCAATCTCTCGTATCACCATGAGAAGAAAAAAGAGAAGTAAAGCAAAGATTAAATACAGAATTGATTTCGAAAACTTTCAATCTTCTACTCTTTTCTTGTTAAAAAATACATTTCAAGTTGATATGCTTTCAAGAGGTTATTTAAAAAGAGGCGTTGCTGATAACTTCGAAGTTAGAGTTCTTTCAAATCAAAAAATAAAGTATCAAGGCGTTGTCAGTAATGGAGAAGCTTTAAAATTAAGCTCTAAGAAAAGAAAGCGCTTAACACAAATCCCTCAAAGAATTAAAGATAGCCAGTTCTATCAGTGGGCCACTTCTTTAAAAGAAAATAAAATAAATGAAGTGATAGGTCGATATCAAGAATATTTAGGTGAAAACAAATTCACATATACTCTATCACCAGGCCTGATGAATAGAGATAGTCCTCTTGATGATTTCTTCTTTAATAAAAGGACAGGACTATGTGAACACTTTGCTAGCTCCTTGGCCATGCTTCTACGAATTAAGAAGATACCTACTCGAATTGTTGTAGGCTTTCATGGTGGTATATATAATAATTTAAGTGATTACTTTATCATACGTAATGAAGATGCTCATGCATGGCTTGAGTACTGGGAAGATGCAAAGGGTTGGAGTAGGGTTGACCCTACTTCTTTTGTTGCACCAGATAGGTTAAGTTTCGGAGCATTTACATTTAATCAACTTGAAGAGTTGGGTGAAGGTGAAGATATGGAAGCATTTTTTAAACGCCAAAACTCAAGTATTGTTCAAGAAATTAGATTTGCCATCGATATGATTTATTATCGATTAAATAATTCCTTTATTAATTATGATTTTGATAGTCAAAAAGACTTCTTTCAAAAATTTAAGTTTTTTCAAAAAAATATGAGAGGCAAGCTTATCTTCCTCTTAATTGCTTTTATTGTTGCCGTTTCTTTTGCATTGACTTACTTCGTTAAAAATACTTCAAGTAAGGTGAATAGGGCACATGCTATTTATCAAAAGCTTTGTCGAAAATTATCAAAAAAGTATGGTTTAACTGTAAAACCGGCTAGAAACCCTAATATTGTCTTTAATAATTTACTTAAACATGACAAATTTTCGTTTGATACTGTTAAACTTTGGGAAGAATTTGCGCTAAATTATAATGATATTCTGTTTAATACTAGGCGTGATAAAAATAAAGATAAAGACAAATTAAAGCGATTAAAATTAATTCTAAAAGCTTTAACTTAACTAGGTTCTCTTAAATGAAACAAGTACTATTGCTATTAACCTTACTCGTGTGCTCAATAAGTACATATTCTGTAACCAAAATTCTATTTCTAGGGGACTCCTTAACAGCAGGTTATGGTGTCGATAAAGATAAAAGTTTTCCTGAAGTGATTCAAAGGCGTTTAATTAAAGAAGGCCATGATGTCAAAATATTAAATGGAAGTATTAGTGGAAGTACATCTGCCTCAGCTTTGAGCAGAATTCGTTGGTATTCGAGAGCGAAACCAACAGTTTTAATATTAGCTCTCGGTGCGAATGATGGATTGAGGGGAGTGAAAGTT
>JAONMX010000155.1 GCA_028378565.1 Bacteriovoracaceae bacterium | reverse complement strand
TAAATTAATATCATGTAAACTTATCTTTAGTAATTCACCAGCTCTTAGCCCAAAGCAAACTAAAAAATCAATAATAAGCTCATTTCTCAGCCTATCTCTTTTTATCCATGGATTTCTTTCGTAATCACATCGACTGTACTTTACAACAGCTGAGACAACTTTCTCATCAAGTCCACTTTTACGACTTTTTCTATATGAGTAATTAAGTCCTTCGAGTTGACTGAATATAATGTTTTTCTTTTCTATCAAGTTTTTAAACTTAGTGTCTTTATAGCTATATTTTAATAATTTACGAGAGAACAGTTCTTTCAAAAAAGACTTAACAACATTCCAGCGGTACATATGCACTTCTGGGGATACAACCTTCTTCTCAGTCCTATCGTCAATAGACATACGTAGGCTTTCCCAAAGGCCATAAATATCTTTCTGACCAATTAGGTCGATATCAATCTCGTTTAATTGAATCTTATTCTGAGTTAACCAATCTATAAAAAGGCACAGAACGTAAGTCTCTTTTTTGATTGTATTGAATGATACGATTCCACGTCTTCTTCTAATTATATACTGATTGATTTCAATATGAGGTATACCTGTTTGAGAGTCGCAAACAATTGGTAACCGTTCTCCACAGGGTTCAGTTAATTGAATAACTTTTACTAAACAACTCATGACATAATTCCTTATTAAATTCACTGCTATTTAACAAAAAATGTTGTCCCCTTTGCAAGCTATAGAGCCTCAAGATTACATTAATCTTTTAACAATAAAAAAAGGGGCTTTCGCCCCTCTAACAATGCATTTGTGAATTTACTGTCTTAGTTATTTAACAATACTAAAGATGTCCCGACTAAAACGGGATATCATCTGAAGTGAAGTTAGAATCTGTTGAGATATCATAATCTTGATTCATAACACTTCCATTAGATGGACCAGCGTTTTGTTGCTCTTGTTGTCTTCCAGCTGAATCCCCAGTTCCTTGAGATGCTTGACCACCAAGAAATTGAACATTCTTCGCTACGATTTCTGTTGTATATTTCTTTTGACCTTGTTGATCTTCCCAAGATCTTGTTTGAAGTGAACCTTCAATAAATGCTTGTCTACCTTTTGCAAGATACTGATTACAAAGCTCAGCAAGTTTTCCCCAAACAACAATTCTATGCCATTCAGTTCTCTCTTGTTTTTGACCACTTTTATCTGACCAAGATTCTGAAGTTGCCATAGAAAAGTTTGCAACGGCTGCTCCGCCTGGTGTGTACTTAAGCTCTGGGTCTTGTCCTAGTCTACCAATTAAAATTACTTTGTTAATACCACTCATGGTGTCTCCTTGTGTGTCGCTGAACAATGGGAATATTCGTTAGGGTCCCTTTGTTACTGCTTGTTGTTTATCAAAAGAACATATATCGCTCTTCCTAGAAATAGAAGTAAGAATTTCTATTTTTTTCTTGCTGACACAGCTTCAAGGAGTGTTTTTTTAACACACTGCTAACACTTAAAAATAATTAATGGATTAGGAATCTGCGAAATAATTTTGAACTAAGGGAGATCAACATTTGATTGAGTTTCAGGCTCGGCCACATCTATCGGCTGTTTTACCTGCCAAAACTCAGAGACAAGTCTTCTTGCAACCTTAACATCACGTTTATACCAACTAGCGTTAAAGCCACAATGAGGACAAGAAACTTCCTTACTAAAAAGCAGTCTTCTAGAACCTTCAAAACCACCTAAATAAATGAAGAAGCAAAACACACCTCTGTAATCCATAAGTGGCCAAAGAAAAAATGAAGTTACAATTGTTAGTAATAAAATTTGTGCATAATTTTTTGCAGTTAAACGATGTGACACAGAGATTGCCCTAGGGACACTACAGAGTGGACAGTAAAATTCCATCGCTGCATTCTTATAACGGTATGGCCTAAAGTCAGGATTTTTTGAAAATTGCTGAATGGCCACACTACCTCCTAGTAAGTCACTAAGGATATTTTAACAGAAAAGAACGAGGCTTTATTAGAGGGAAAAGGCTACCTAACCCACAATATTAGCTACTTATCTTTATTTTATAGAAATTAAAAAGGCCACCGAAGCCCCCGCGAGCCCCGGTGGTAGATTGCATCGTTAGAAACTCTCAAATCAATGAAAGCTTTTCTGAAAAGTGATGCTGGAAG
>JAONMX010000154.1 GCA_028378565.1 Bacteriovoracaceae bacterium | reverse complement strand
GAAGATAAGATTTATGAAGCTGAACAAAACTTGTACTTATTAAAGTTAAATAAGATCAAGGCCATGGTCTTGAAGAAGTTTATGGAAGCAGACCCTAAGTTTAAAGGGATGTCCAATGACGCTTACTTAGATAAGTATATTGCAAATAATGTAAAGGTTTCTGATAAGGCCGCGAAAGAATTTGCTAAAAAGAATAATATTCCTGCTGAAAGCTTAAATGATGCTCTTATGGGAAGAATTAAAGATCACCTCTTAAAAGAAGAGAAGAAGAAAGCGGTTGATGTTTGGTTATCTAAGCAAATGGCAAAGAACCCTGTTGAAGTTTATTTAAAAAAACCAACCCCACCAATTTTTGAAGTGAATGTTGACGGATCTCCATCACTTGGTCCAAAAGATGCGAAGGTTACGATAGTAGAGTTTAGTGATTTTCAATGTCCTTTCTGTAAGAAAGGAGCAGATGTTCTTCATGCTCTAAAAAAGAAATATGGAAATAAAGTTAGATTTGTTTTTAAAAACTTCCCACTTCCATTTCATAACCATGCTCAAAAAGCTGCTGAAGCCGGTATGTGTGCCTTTGAACAAAGTGAAAAAGCATTTTGGTTCTTTCATGATGAAATGTTTGCTAATCAAAATAACTTAAATAAAGAAGGTCTCTTATCCATGGCCAAGAAGGGTAAACTTAATGAGAAAAAGTTTGCAGATTGCTTGAATTCTGGAAAGTATACTAAAAAGGTCAATGAAGATATGAAGCAAGGTAAGGATGTTTCTGTTAAATCGACTCCAACATTCTTTGTTAACGGGATGATGGTTGCAGGTGCCCAAGATATTGAATTCTTTAGTGAATTGATAGATGAACAACTAGAGAAGTAGTAAATTTTATATAAATTTGAGTGAAAGGCCGAGGTAATTATTTCCACGGCCTTTTTTTTTGCTGTGGGGTGTATAATATTAGGGTAGGCAGAAGGCCTGTGGATACTAGGAAGGTTATAAATCCATGGAAATCAACGATTATTCTCAACGTTTATCCGAAGCTCGAAACGACTACAACGATAGTAAGACTGAGCTAAGAAAGAATTACAAAAAGGATGTTGAACGTCTTGAGGATCTCCATGCTCAAAAAACAGAAAATCAAAGAGAAAATTACCTTAATAAGAAATTAGAAACAGAAGATAGAGTAGAAGATACCATGAAGAGATATGATAAATCTCTCAAGGAAGAACTAGCTACTCGAACAGAACGATATAATAAGAGTATGTCTGAAGAGAGAGAAAATTTCGCTAAAGACAGAAAAAATCAAATGACAGATTACAATACAAAGTTGAACTCTATAAAGAAATCATTTGATACAGCGTCAACAGAAAAAGAAAAAATCCATAATATGTATAAAGAGACTGCAAAAGAAAGATTTGAAGATGGATTAACCGCAAGAGAAAAAGACTTTAATAGTAAAATTGGAAAAGTCCAAAAGCAAGCCACGAATAGTATGAATGATTCACGAGACCTGGCCAATTTTGAAAAGAAAAGGCTCCTTTCAAGACATTCTTCAGAAAAACAAGGTTTGGTTCAAGATGCAAATATTGCGAGAAATAAATCAAGTAGTGCTCATCAAAAACAAATAGAAACTTTAACAAGTGCACAAGATCAAGAGTTAAGATCAGTTAATAATCATCATCAAAATAGAGCTGAAAGCATCATTCAAAATAAAAATAATGAACAAGAAGGGATGCGTAAAAACTTTGAGGATTTAACTAGTAGTATCTATGAAAGAAACTCAAAAGCTCTCGATGCTACCCATAGAGAAAATCAAATCGAAAAGAGAATGCTTGAAAAAGATTTTGCAAATGATCGTATTGCTCTAGAAAGGCAAACTAATAAACTGATTAATGAAGGTGCTGGAAGCAAGGTAGAGACTGGTCTTGAGAGACAAGCTGAAACTTACGAAGGTCGAATTAAAACCTTAAAAAATGAAATGGATTCTTTAAATTATAAGAATCAACTTATAAATGAAAGAATTGCTCAAGAAAATCAAGATGAAATCAAAAGAAGTGAAGTCGTTCATAGTAAACAACTTGGTGAAAAAGATTCTCAACTGAGAGAACTTCGTCAGCTTGAAATTGGTGGAATGAAGAACCGAATGGATAAGCAAAGAGAATATTCCCAAGGAAGAATTTCAAACT
>JAONMX010000153.1 GCA_028378565.1 Bacteriovoracaceae bacterium | reverse complement strand
CCATAAGAGCACCTAAACTATGGCCACCAAAAATAAGCTTATGCCCATCATCTAATTGATAATGATCACAGACCAATTCGTAAGACTTAAAGAATAATTTTGGCACTTCCACTTTGAAGTCTTCAAAGCTATCAACTTCAGAAAAATTACCTAAATAATGACCAGGCAAGTCAAAGAGAAAACAGGCCATCCCTTCCTCTGCAAGTCTAATTGCCCAATTAAGAATCGAGCCTTTGTGACTCGTAAAGCCATGAGTGAATATTGCAACATTACTTGCTTTCGACACTTCCTTAGGCCCAATCATAAAGCCTAAAGTCTCTTCATTTAAATATTTAATTTTGTACTTTTCTATTCTTATTTCCATACCTAACCATAAACTATCTAAAAAAAAAGATCGAGATTTAAATTGACGATTTCGCTACCATCCATTAATTTATAGCTTCAAAATACATGCCCTCTTAGCTCAGTTGGTAGAGCAAAGGACTGAAAATCCTTGTGTCCGTGGTTCGAGTCCGCGAGGGGGCACCACTTTTATTACATAAAAAATCATTAATTTTAAACACTTGTGAAGATCAAGTTACGGTGTTCTTTATTTGTGTTGGTAGATTCTTTTGTTGGAGTTGGTATAAAAAGTTACCTTCAGTTTTAGATTTTCTAAATTTTTTTTGCTCTATCTCAACTTTTTGCGATGGAGTATCTATGAGAGATAAATTTAGAATTTATGAAGAGCCTGTAAAGGGAATAAAAAAGTTAAGAATCAAGAAGCAAGTATATAAGCCTAGCGGAAAAAAGTCTTGGAAAAGGTATCCGATACAGAACTACAAGCATATTGAAGACAATAGAAAGCTCCTGAGTGAACTTGTTGATAGGTTAAATGATGAATGTGTAGAAAAAAAATATAGTTCATTTGAATTAGAGAGTTCGTTTTTACCAAAAAATACTCTGATTAATTTTTTTAATCATCTGGCTGCTACATCAAATTCAAAAAGTGATGCTATAAATTCATATAATTCATTTTATAAATATGCGTTTACATATTTAGTGAAAAAATCCCCAAATCCTAAAGATTGGAAAAAAGATTACTTAGATTGTTGGACTAAATCGTTATTAAATGATGATGATATTCCTGAGAGCGATAGGTTATTTAAAAAAGGACATATTCCTTCAAAAACATTACTAAAAAGAATAATACGAAATACAAATAAATTTCTAATGTTTATATTTAATAAAGGATATATAAATACAGAGATAGTATTAAGTCCGATATCCAAATCTCAGTTTAAGTATGTAATAGCTGAAAGATCTCAAAAAAACTTAGTTAAAGTTAGAAATTATATAGATATAGATGATTTATACAAAATCCTTAATAGTTGTGATCAAGACATAATACCAAATATTAAATTATCACTATATTATGGCTTAAGACTTAGTGAAACAATAGGATTGTTTGAAAGTCTCGAAAACATCAGGCATGGATTTCTTTTAATAAATAGACAAATTAGTCATTGCAATAATGGTATTCCTAGGTTTAAGCCAACAAAATCTAAGAAACCTCGAAAGATACCACACTGGTTTTGTAAACAGGAAGATTGTTATGATTATATAAAACAACTAAAGTTAATGAGTCATAATACTCTTTCGCGTAAATACTCAGAAATTTGTTTATATCTGTATCAAAAAGGCTTAATTAAGCATCATTACAATTACCATGACCTAAGACATACATATATTACGAACTCAGCACGAAAGCATACCATAAGGGATGTTCAACTTGCTGCTGGACACTCTGATATTCAAACAACAAATAAATATTTAAAAGATGATAGGGATTTAGAAAATCAGATTTGGAAGCCGTCTGTTTAAAGATCCATACCAGATTAGTTGAAGACTCGGAAATATAAGTATCAATAATAGAAATTAGTGCAGGGGAGACCGTTTCTGAACCATTAAGTGAACATAAACTGTAACATAACTGTAACATTTTACGTCCTTATTAGTTATTATTATTATTATTATTATTATTATTATTATTATTATTATTATTTTAAGTAAAAATATAAAAATAGAAATTAACTCAAAATCTTTAAGAACTAATAAAGGTCTTTAATTAACGAACAAGATTAAGACTTTAAATACTTAGGTTGTTCTTAAAAGTCGAACAAGTAAGATAATAACAAGAACATATATTATAAAAATCGAACAAGTGTTTAGAAGGACAGATAA
>JAONMX010000152.1 GCA_028378565.1 Bacteriovoracaceae bacterium | reverse complement strand
TGAATATTGAAAAGAAGGTCCCTCAAGTTGAGTATCCACTTTCTTCTGACCCTAATGCGGACTTTAGTGAGTATATTTTTGAAGACCTCGATACACTCTATCCTATTTTTAATTATCAGCCTGAAAAATCAGCAATCGAAGTTATTATTAGCTTTCAGGGCCGAGTCTTCAGTGTTGATTATCTTCCTGAGCGTAATGCTGTTTATCATTTAACGGGTACAGGAAATAAAGATTCTGAAATTGAATATGCCTATTTAGGTAAGAACGAAAAGCTTCCTTTTGTTAGTTTAAATCAAGGGATAGCGTCTGTTTACACTTTGGATGGTTATGAAAGCAATTTTGTTGGTAGTAAAGAACCAATCAAGCGTGGTGCTATTGATTTAAAAGACGATAGTATTATTAAAATGGAAAACGGTGATATCCAAATCTTTGTTCGCCTGACCGAAGCCCCTCCTCAAGTTGCTCATGCTCCTGTTTTAAAAAGAGACGAAGATTTTAAGAAATACTTACTACTGTTTCTATTCTTCGCGATGAGTATCCTTGTTCCACTTTCAATGTTTGAAGTGGATAAGGAATTAGAAAAAGAAAAAGATCCAGAACGTATCGCAACGATTCTATATAAGAGAAAGTTAACAGTTTCTAAGAATAAGGTTCCAGATAAGACAGAGAATAAGCCTAAAGAAATTAAGCAAAAGTCTCCTAAGCTGGCGAAGAATAAAGTGACGAAAGAGAACGTGACGAAGAAGAGTGAGGCCAAAACGAAGAAGTCTACTTCGCAAAAGGGAACTAAGAATGCTAAGAAAGTAGGAAAAGTTAAAAAGGCCACGCCAAATAAAGGACCAACGAAGAGAAAAAGTATCGTGACTCCTAAGAAAGGTGGAGCAGGTAAGAGTAGTAATCAAAAATCAGCAAGAAGAGCCAATCCTTCACCAAGTAAAGGACCAGTTGATACTTATAAGAGTTTTGATTTCAAAAATACAGTTAGCTCAGTTCTCTCAAAGGGTGGAAGCTTAAAGAATATTCAAAACAATAGAGCAAGTGAGAGTTCCGCTGGGCTTGGGACACTTAGTGGTTCAAATGACGGTGCAACTCTTAAAACAGCGAAGGTTTCAAATAATATTGGAAGTCTTACGAATGCCACTACTGGAAAATTAGATCAAACAAAAGGTGTGGACGGACTTGTTAATAAGAAGAGTGTTTATACTGCAGGTCTTCCTTATAAGACAGTTATCTTAGGGGGAATGAACCCTGATGTGATTCGACAGATTTTGATCGAACATATACCGCAGTTTAGATATTGTTATCAGTCGGCACTTGATTCAAGTAAGGCCAGCTTCAATGGAGTGGTTAAGCTTAACTTTATGATTGGGGCCAGTGGTCACGTATCAAAAGCCGGTGTTGAGAGTTTCAATAGTATTCCAATTGGGGTGAAAAACTGTGTGGTAAACGTTCTGCGTGGTATTCGTTTCCCAGAGCCAATGGGTGGTGGAGTTGTTGAAGTGAACCAACCGTTTAACTTCTATCCAGTAACTAAATAATGAAAAAGGTTAGTATTTATATAATACTAACTCTTTGTCTTTTTTCCCAAAATTCCTTTGCTAAGTATAAGCGATCTTTTTTTGCAGGTTGGACTGATGAAGATCGGGACTGTCAGAATACGAGACAGGAGATCTTAATTGCTCGTTCACTAGTAGATGTTAAGTTTAGAAAAAATAGGAAGAGTAAAAAGAAGAAGAATTGCACAGTTGATACTGGTAAGTGGAATGATTACTACTATCATGAAGTTTTACTTAAGGCCTCCCAGATAGATATTGATCATGTGGTTCCTCTCAAGCATGCTTATGATACCGGAGCTAAGTCATGGCCTCGCTCCAAGAGGAAACAATTTTCAAATAATCTCGAAAATCTCGTTATAACTAACAAAAGATATAATAGGCAAAAGGGTGCAAAGACTCCACTAAAGTGGCTACCTTTAAATAAAGCCTATGCATGTAAATACTTTAAGCAATGGTTCTCTATCAAGAGGAAATATCAGCTTCGAATTTCAAATGAAGAGTCACAGCAATTCACACAAATGCAGTGCCCTTAACTAGTACCACGTACCTCATAGAAAATATTCGCCAATAATTGTTTGTAGTGGGAATTATAAAAAGCGGAATAGCTTCAGATATTCCAAAAAATAAAAATCCAACGTTTTCTACTCCAACTCCCTGATATATATGACTTCTTC
>JAONMX010000151.1 GCA_028378565.1 Bacteriovoracaceae bacterium | reverse complement strand
CGAATGAATCGTAAAATTACTGGTGAGAAAATTTTAGAAAGAACAACAAGGCTTAGAGAGAAGAATCCTGATATTGTTTTGAGAACAAGTATTATTGTAGGCTTCCCTGGTGAAAGCGAAGAAGATTTTAATACTCTTCTAGAAGGAGTTAAGACCTCCCGATTCAATCATCTTGGTATTTTCAGATACTCTGACGAAGAAGGCACTCCGGCTTATCGCTTAAAAGATAAGGTTCCTCAAGAGGTTATCGAAGAGAGATTTGATATTCTTCATGAAACTCAAAGAGAAATTTCAAGAGAGCTCAATCAAAAGTTTATTGGTAAATCAGTTATGGCCCTTGTAGAAGGGGAGCATCCTGAAACGGAACTTTTAATTCAGGCCCGTCACGAAGGTCAAGCTCCGGATATTGATGGAAATGTGTTAATTAATGACTTTAATGGATTTGATTTGAAAATCGGAGACCTAGTTGAAATCCAGGTCTCTGAAGTTCTTGATTATGATTTAATTGGAAAAGTTATTAAAATCCACTAGCTGGGAAGCCAAAGCCTCTCGCTGCTGTGACAGCTAAGCCAGCACCAGTAGCAACTGCTTTTTGTAGAATTCTTAAACTCGTGTTACTTGCAATAGAAGCAACAGTATAACTTGTTCCACTAATGGTTATGGTTGCACCTACTTCTAGTTCTGTTGTAAAAAGTGTTCCTGCACCGACAACTATTTGCGATCCTTCATCAATGGTCACAGTACCAGTAAGGGCAAGATCCGCATTCGGCACACCACATGATGCAAAACTCCTAGGAGAGGCCGCTGTTGCCACGTCCAAGTCGTAGCGACTATCATACTCAATTCCAAAAGCATCTAGCCCAGAGAGATCCATGGCTACTGCGGCAGGATCTGATCGGTCGATATTACTTCCAGCTGAGAAGCCACTATTCCAATCTCTAATATGGAATCTAACTCTTGCTTTTGTATTAAATGAACCGTCTACACATCTTATTTCATAGAATGGTTGACCACCTCTTAGTGGGTCGTTATAGGTTGTTGAGTTTGCATATGTATCAAGGTTTGCAAAATCATAAGCATATGTTGCAGCTGAAGCACACTGAGAAGTATTGGAATAGCTGGCAAGATACTTATTTGTATCGGCTGCAAATCCTAAATAACTTGTTACACTTGAAGGTGCCACATAAGTAATATCTTGGTCTGTTCCATTATCTTTTAGGGTAATTTCTTGTGCTCTTCCTTGTATACCAATATCAAAACGATCATCTTGAGGACCTCTCACACAAGATCCACTATTTCCACCACACTCTTCAAGAGAAGTATTCGCGGCTAAAGTTCTTGTACAATACGGTCCAAAGATTCCAGAGTTAGCGGTCCATGTTCCATTATCACCTTCACAGGCAGCACGAGTTGTAAGGGCTCCACAGCCACCGCCATCACATGTGGCACATGTTCCGAAATTGTTTTCACAATTAGTTTGATCAAAGGTAGCACCTTCTGGGTTCCATACCCCCGCTGCACCAATACAGTCTGTGTATGTTAGGTTTGCTCCAGCACCAACGCTACAAGCTTGAGCCAGACAGGCGGAACCACTTGTATCGTACTCATTTTGAGATATTGTAAGGGAGCCTTCATCACAAGTCATACCTGCTGCTGAATTGATTCCCGTCGCAGTTCTAATTTTAGCCGTCGTGTAATTACCAAGACACATGTCTGATGGAGCTGTAATTTGCTCTGATAATGCTAAACTGTCATTGATTGGAAATCTATTTATTGTTGCACTCGCATTGTATCTTTCAGAACATAGAGTATCACCAAAGCTTCCAGTATTTTCAGTAACTGTATAAGAAGAAGATGTCTGCAGAGGTGGAAGTTCGTGGAAGCCATATGGTTTTTCTACAATGTACTGACAAAGATCATCACCAGTACTAACTTTTAGGTTTACACCCTGTTGCCATAGATCTAATTGACCAGCTTCAAGGTAACAAGTTAGATCAACCACATTTCCATTTTCAATTTGATCTCTTCTTACTCGACATGGAGCTCTACCCATACCTTGGGCACCTCTATGAAAAATATAAGAGAAAGGCTTATTTGTTTCAGATACTCTTACTTCAAAACTATCATAAACTTGAATATAGAAGTTCGTAGTTACTGAGCCACTTGATGTTCTTGCAGTCAGAGTATAGAGAGTTCTTGGAAAGGCTTCCGTTGGGGTACCATTAATTAAAC
>JAONMX010000149.1 GCA_028378565.1 Bacteriovoracaceae bacterium | reverse complement strand
GAATTTTTGATATTGGTTTACTTGTGGCAATCTTTGTCAGTGTCACATCAGTGATTCTCGAAAGCGTGAGTGCTATAAAAAGTGACTATGGACAATCGTTAAGGGCCATTGAGTGGATCTTCACCATTTTATTTTCCGTTGAATATATTTTAAGAGTCATCTCTTCACCTAAGCCATTTCGCTACATCTTTAGCTTCTTCGGTTTAGTAGATATCTTATCAATTTTTCCTACCTACATGAGTCTCTTTGGAGGAGAAGTTCACTCCTTAATGGTCATTAGAGGTTTTCGACTCTTGAGAATATTTAGAGTGTTAAAGTTAGGACGTTTTCTAATAGAGGCGGACCAATTACTTGAGGGACTTGCTGCTAGTCGAAGAAAGGTTTCCGTTTTCTTAGGAACTGTTTTAACAATTGTCGTTATCATGGGAACTCTAATGTATCTTATTGAAGGCCCTGAACATGGCTTTACCAGTATTCCACGAGGAGTTTATTGGGCCATTGTAACCATGACAACAGTTGGTTATGGAGATATTTCTCCTGCAACCCCTTTGGGCCAGACCCTTGCCTCATTCATTATGATCTTTGGTTATGGAATTATCGCCGTTCCCACAGGAATCGTTACTGTCGAATTAACGAAAAATGCTATTCATCGGCAGACTTCGAGAGTGTGTCATAATTGTATGTTAGCAGGACATGAACTTGAGGCAAATTTCTGTCGTCATTGTGGCGTAAAGTTAATGTAGTACTTCGCTCTTCACTAAGTGATGAATGAACCTGAAAGGTTCCTTTACTTATCTTTTACTAAGTTTAATGCTTATAAACTCACTATTAAAACCTTTTAATAATTCAGATTTATGTATAGTGTCATCCTGAGCTTCTGAATGAGGCGATGCTTTGAAAGGAGAGGTTTTATGAAAACTATGTTTAAGATGTTTATTTTATTAACAATTTTTAATTATTCAAATTCACTTTATGCAATGGAGTCTTTGGATGCGCTTTTTGAACGTCAAGAGACTGTGACTGTTAGTCCCGTGGAGATTGAGGGTGTTGAGATAGCTTCAGGACGAGAGCAAAGGGAAGGCTGGAGATCTGCCAGTGTATGTAAATCATTGGGTTATTCTAGGCTAGTCTCTTTTTCAACTACTAAGGCCCGAATTTCAAAGTTCTATAAAGTTTTGAATAGGAATGGAGTTGTCATTTTTACACTAATAGTAGGTAACGGTAGCTCGAATAGAGAAATAATAAAATCAGTCGTATGTGCACGATAAAAAAAAGATTTCATGTTGTTGATGGGGCTCTTGTTAGATCTATTTTTTATGGTAACGGCAATCTAAAATCAAGACATGTTTTTGAAGAAGAGTTTCCTTTGGGGAGGGAGTGAGTAATGTCTAAAATATTATTTTTAATTTCTACATTGATTTTTAATATGTCTTCCTCTTTTGCAGGAGATCAAGTTGGCAACGGTGGTGACGCTGTAGTTTGTTACTCGAATGATAAAAGAATAAGTGCTCAATTATTAGATTTCTATGAGATGGAACTATTGGGAAAAAGACCACATTTTGATATTTCTGATAACCTAAAGGAAAGTGCAAGAAAAGCATTAGAAAGCTTATCTAAAGTAGATCATATAAATTATAAAAAATTAAAAAAGGACGCATCTCTTTTTATGGAGAATGCCGTATTTTTGGAAGGGATTGATCTTGTAGATATTCAAGACTCAAGTCATGTTGTTATTCCCAAGCATTGTAAAATTGAACAACTTTCAATAATGAATATTGATCATCCCACAGGGCGACCTAAGTATACTTTAAATAAAGATATTTGGATCTTGCTTGATAAAGTAAATAAAGCGGGATTAATTCTACATGAGATAATCTATGAAATGTTTTTAAGGATGGGCCATAAGAATTCAGTCATGGCCAGAGTGTTTAATGAGTATGTTACGACAAATTACTTAGAGAATATATCTCAAAAAGATTTTCTGATGACCTATAAAAAATTAAAAGTTCCATATTTCTTTTTGAATACTTCAAGAGTCTTTTTGGATCTTCAAAAAGAGATGAGATTTTATCGTGAAAAAATTAGTTTTGGTCATATAAAGAAGAAAAAAGTATATCCCTATGGTTTTATTGAGGGAAGGACATACTTTCATGATAATGGAGAGATCTCGCTATCAAAATTAGTAGATCCATCTGATGAGGTTCATGAAGGTAATTTTACATTAGAGTTTTTACCTGGTGCGGGTGAGATTTCTTTTTATAAACATGGTGGGCT
>JAONMX010000015.1 GCA_028378565.1 Bacteriovoracaceae bacterium | reverse complement strand
ATCCAATCATATAAAAACCTATAACTAGTCCAATATAACTTTTCAACAAATTCTTTTCTCTAATCTTTAATTTATCAAAGCTATAACAAATAAGAACAAGTATGAAAGACAAAAAGAAGATATAGAGATAGCTATCCTCAATATAATTATGAAGTATCAAACAGTTTCTAGTAATTCTATTAAATAACTCAGATAGAGAAATCATTTTTTCGAGAGCATAACTATAATGCCCCTTAGACATTATAGTCATGAATGAAAACATTAAGTAAAATTGCCAAGCAATCCCTATCATTAAAAAGACATTCTCAACAATCGATCTTACTCTTACATGACTTACAAAATATAGAAAACCTACATAAAGAGCAGGAAAAACAACCAAAAACATTCTTCCGTTATAATGATCATCTAAAATAGGTCCTATAAACATCATCGATAAAAATAACAACTGCATAATCCAAATTATTTGAAAGATTATGAATCGCCCTTCTGGCATACTCTTTTTTTCTCTAAAAAATAAAATAAGCCCTAAAATTGAAATGAGAAAAGGTGGGTTTACGAAAAATAGACCACCAGGAGTAAACAGACCCGTCCTCATGGTACTTAAAAAATTTATTAAACTAAGTTCCATCAATATATCAAATACTCCTTTGGTATATATATCTACTTGTCCATTTTTCACATAATTATTGAGGTTAAAAATTAAAACTGGAATAAGAAAATTTACCAGAAAATTAGCTATATTTTTTTTACAATATTTCTTTCTTTGAATATAGATTTCTCCTAATAAAAACATAAGTAATAGAAAATAAAGCGACTTAGATGAAACAAGAAGACCTACTGACAATCCTAACCAACCCCAAGAAATCGTTCGTCCTCTGACTATTTTCAAATATTCTATTAATGTAAAAAATGTGATTGGCATTACAAATACCTCAATCACATTAACCTCAAAGAATGAAAAATAGAAAGTACATGTCCCCAAAAAGAATAAAGTTGTAGCTTTAACTGACTCTCTTACACCTAAGAGTTTGTTCAGTTTCTTCGATAATTTAAACGATAGTAATAATGAAATGATATTAGCACACAACCCGACAGCAACAGCACTACTATATGTCTTTTCATTTAAAAAAAATCGAATAACCTTTTCAAGATAATAAAATATAACAAGTATTGATGTTTGCAACTCAGAATGGTGGCTTGGATAAAATCCAGTTCTTGTCACTATCCATCTTTCATCCTTTGGTATTTGGTTGATTATATTAAAATCAAGATCTTGAACAAAAGACAACAAAATGCTGAAGTAAATTTGGTCCTCATATAAAACTGCTTCTGCGAAAAACAAAAACATAAGCATGAATGACACAAGCAAAATAACATATTTCATTTACCCTTCTTTGGTAACCATTCGATTTTCTTTTATTTTTAGTAGTGATGCTTTAATTTTATCTATAATTTCTCTATCTTGCAGGTTTATCGTCTTGAGTGATACTCCCCTAGAGTAAAGCTCTATTTCTGAACAGCTAGTATGACTAAACATTGCAATTACATTTTTCTTCAAGGCGAGTGCGATATGTAGACCTAAACTATCTAGTGTTACAAGTGTTTCAACAGACTCAATCCACTCAATATAGTGACTAAGATCTCCAAAGCCTTTTTGCCAACTCATGACATAATCATTAGCAAGCTCTGACTCTAAATTTTTCCAAAAAGCTTTTGACATCTTTTTTTCAGGAAATTTTGAACCAACTTTCCAATTCAAACCAATTCCTCTTCCCAAGCTATTCGATTCTTTAAAAACATAGTCCTCTCCCGCCCACTTGAAGCCTAATAAAGAACATAATTTCTCCTGATATGTACCTTTATCTTTTGACAGCACCTTAACTAAATCAAGAGTTTTACTAGAAACTCCCTCAAGATTCATATCTAGAAGCTCTTTCTTTTTCTCTAAATTTATGACTCTCGAATAATCTTCTACATTTCTTAAATTGAATTTTTTCCACTCGAGAACTCTAATACCTGTGCTGCGTAACAAATCAATTGCCACAGCATCCGTCACCCATGTCACATCCTCATTTTTAAAATAATTAAGAATAAATGTAGTTCTTAGGACATCTCCCAAGGAGCATATTTTACTATCGCTAAACTCTCTAAAAGTTTCACTATGACCTGTTTTTATAATTAAAACTTTTCCCATATATATGACCATTTCAATCGCCTACTCTCGCTTGACTATATCTCTTAAGCATCCTAAAATACTTTAACAAATATTTATGGATAAAAGAATAGAACTACCTGAGTCATTTAACTATATTGCAGCTTTTCTATCCTTAGGTTGCAACTTGTCATGTAGCTATTGCATTAATCATACCGTAGGTCTCAACCCTAGAAGAAAACACCTAAGTGGAAAAGAGTGGATCTCCTTTTTAAATAAAATTCAACCCAAAAAAAATTTACCCATTACTATTCAAGGTGGTGAGCCAACAATTCATCCTGACTTTTACGAAATTATTAAAGGAATAGACTCTAGACATGCAATTGATTTATTAACGAATATTCAATTTGATCCAGAAGTATTAATGAACCAGATCTCACCCAAAAGGTTTGATCGAAATTTACCATATCCATCGATCAGAGTTAGCTACCACCCTGAAACTATGGATTTAAATGAAACAATTAATAAAGTAAAAATATTACATGATAATAAATTTTCTATCGGAATCTTTTCAGTAGATCACCCTGATTATCAACAAGAGATTGTAAGTGTAGCAAATGCCTGTGAAAAATTAGGTATATTTTTTAGAACAAAAGAACTCTTAGATAAAATCAGTCACACTACTTATGGTACTTATAAATATCCCGAAGCTGTATTTTCCGACACTGTTAAAAATTGTATGTGCAAAAATAGTGAACTCTTAATCTCTCCTGAAGGTGAAATTTATAAATGCCACCATGACCTATATAATCGCATCCTCCCAATAGATAATGTTAAAAACGAAAACCTAGTTATTAAAAGTGAATTCCGTCATTGTAGCTTCTATGGTCGTTGTAATCCATGTGACATAAAATTGAAAAACAACCGGTTTCAACAGTTTAACCATTGTTCTGTTGAAATTAAACTTTCTTAGTGAATAATTTACGTAAGATCTCCACGCCTTGGAAAATTTGAATGAAAAACTGGTCTATCGTTCTAATACGTAACAATCGCTTCAATAAATATCTAGGCCTAAGATAAAACTCTCTAACCGCTCTATCTCTTAGCTCAACGATCTCTTTTCCACTTAAGAATTCATTACCAATAACATTAAATTTTCCAAGTGAATCATATTGATCCCATTCTCTTAGTTTAGTTCCTTCCTTTTGAATTATACTCCCTGGTAAAGGGGCAGCAATATTAAATGATGCATAATCAAAGCATGATTCTTTACTTAACTCTATAGTCTTTATAATTTCATCTTTATTTTGCCCTGGAAGTCCTATAATAAAATCGCCACAAATTGCCATGCCTATCTTCTTACAATGGCTGATAAGCATATTAAAGCGGTCCTCTTTAAAATTTCTACCAAACGCCTTTAAATTAACAAAGGTGGCTGTTTCAACTCCAATAATTATGGTTCTACAACCTGACTTATACATTAAATCTAACAATTCTTTATCGTATTGGTTAACATGAAAATATGTTGACCATTTAAATTTAAAACCTTTATCAATAATTCCTTCCAACAGTCTTATAACATTACTTCTCGGTAATCCAAATGAACGATCACCGATATAAATTTCTTTTATCTTTAAATCTTTGACTACATAACGAATCTCTTCAAGAACCTCTTCCCAAGGTCTATATAAATTGGGAAAATTTCTCAGTATACAATAACTACAAGAATATGGGCATCCCCAAGAAGTAAAAATTGTTGTGTATTTTTTGTAATATGAAAATGGCCACCTGTATTTTTTATTTAAGAAGTAAGCGTGTAGAGGTGTTCCTATCGATACCTGTTTTGCAGCTTTAAGATCTTTTATTTTTAAAAAAAAAATTTCCCATTTTCCTTGGAATTCAATTCTCTTCAAGTCTTCCTTTTTGTATGATCTGATTTCGTTAAAAGAAAAAGTTAACGGATCTGTTATTCCAAAATCAATAATATCCTCTAATTCTCCAAGACCTGCTTTGCTAAATAAAATATCTCCGAATATTATTATTATTAAATTTGGAAATTCATTTTTTATCTTTTTTAATATTATTAAATCATTATTATAGCTAGATTGCGCTACACTTATTACAATATGTGATGCATTAAATTCTTGAACTCGTTCTATCATCCTTGAGGAACACAAATTATCTGCAATACAATCTAAAAACTCAAACTCATCTTCCTTTCCTATCTTTGCAGATAACAATAAAAAATCATAGGGTTGATATAGATAGCTGCCCTTTGACTCTGTTGCACAGTCAAAATTTCTCATCAAATTTCGATGAGGCTTTAATGGTGGGTTTAAAAAAAATATTCTCATTGTGTTTTCTTTTTATCTATTTTGTTTTCTGCTCTGCCAAGCAACAGGCATCACACCCAGGGAAGTAGTTTCTCTTTTTGTTAAAAAATTTGATAAAGTTTTTAAACTTTTTCAAACTCCATACCTTCTGAACATTAAAGTTTACTTCTCTAATGTTTCCAACATCCAGACTTAAGTCACATGGAGCAAGTGTACCATCATAATACATTGAAACAACACTATATGGTCTTAAGCAATGTTTAACCCCTAATTTTGATGGAGATTCTATATATTCTTCATATCTTTCTTTTTTCATTGGAGGGAGAAAGTCTATTATTCTTCCATCATTTCTTGACTTACGAAGCGCCCATTCAACAAAATCTTTCACTTCCTTTTTCTCTTCATTATTATAAGTCTGTAAATTACCTTTCATTGATAAATTTTCAGGTTGCTTCTTCAGTAATAGACCACCTCTATCCTCATTCTGAAACAAAAAATTATAAGATATTTTACTAACTCCAAGTTTAAACAAAATATCATACAACTCTTTTAGATCTTCACTATTATTTCCTAAGAGAGTTGATTTCACTACAATATTTGGCAATAAAGATTTATTCTTTTTTTTATATTCATTCATTCTCTCAATGAACTTTATAATATTTCTGAATGACTTATCACTCCCTCGTAATTTATTATGACTTTCCTCCAGACCATCAACAGAAATCATTAAGTAGTACAGCTTTTTCTTAACCATCATTTCAATAATTTCATCTTTAACCAAAAGGCCATTTGTAATGGTTGAAATTTTCAATCCTTTATCCAACATATTTTCAAGAACATAAGAAAAGTTCTTTGCAAGAAATGGCTCTGCACCAGTAATATCGACAACTGTTCTTTTAGGAATTTTTTTAATTAACTTATCCCACTCTTCCAAGCTTAAGTGGTTATCTTCTCCAACATTAAGGCCTTCTTTTAAAAAACAGAAATCACAATGTAAGTTACATTTATTAGTAATTCTTATTCTAAATACTGCTGGATATATTTTAAAGTAGTCTGGAGCTAAGAGATTGAACCATCCAACCATTTTTTGATATTGGGAATAGATTCTTCTCGCCATATAAAAAAGAACTGCTCGCATCTCTCTCTCTTTGAATTACTATTTAAGTTCTGAGTAATCCACATTTGAATCATAATTTTCTAAATCATTCGTTCCATTTAATCCTGACCAATCAACATCTGGATCAAGCTTTTTATCTCTTCCGTCATCCTCTAAAGTCGAATAATCTTCCTTATCGAATTGGGAAACAACTCTGTCTTTTTTAATAAAATTATTTCTTAATCTCTTTTGCTTAATAACTTCTTTGGTTGGAACCTCAATAACTTCTTTATCTGACTTGCCATACTTCTCTGCTAGAGAACCTAGCGCTTTTGACTCATCTTTTGTAAGAACAACGGGAGAAGCAATCTTAAACATATAAGAAGACTGGGACCTCAGTGCACTTTTTTCAAAAAATCTATACACTGACCATATTGAACGAGAGGGACTTAACTTAGAAACTACTGCTCTTGCAATCATTCCATTGTTATTAGAGATTTTTGCATGATCCCCTAGCTTTAAACCAGACTCTTCACCTTTTGATACAAGAATAGTTTTTTGGGTATCACTCATTCCTATAATACTAGACACAAATTTTCTATCTATCTCCATTGCAGATAGGCTCGAAATGAATAATGTTAGAACGACTAGTTTATTGTACATTTCTTATGCTAACTACTTTTCCTGGGTATCCAGTAACTTTTACTTTTATCATTTTATAGAACGGGTTCCAATTACTTTCCTCTACTACATACTGAGGGTTTACAAGAACATCAGCTTCACTCGTTCTAATGGCATTGTATGAAGCCGCCGCTTTTACAGCATTAACCTTACTTAACATTGAAAAAACAGAAGGTTCATTACCGTTAAATGCAATTCCATCAGCGTATTTATTATCACCAGAGATCTTTAATAAATGTAATAAGTAACCTCCAGAAGCATAGCCTGTGAGCTTTCGTGTCATATCAACATCAACCTTTGCCTTCATAGGACTAGCAATTGATATCTGAACTGAACTATTCATATGGGACTTATTAATTGATGAACATGAAGTAAAGAAAAGAAGTGATAAAATACCACATAAGTAAATAGATTTCATGAAACCTCCGAGTACTATAAGTTTCTGAAATTAAAAAAATAATGTCAATGTTTGAGAGTGAATAAAGGCTTTATTCTTGTGATTTCAGTGGAATTACCACTTCAATCCCATAATGATCAGATAGATTTGTCGTAACCTTTTCATTTTTACTTTTCTTTACTGTCACGAGCTTCTTATAAGTAACTCTACTTGACTGAAAAGTAACGCCCTTTAGCAGGACATGATCAATAATAAGATTAAGTTCTTGCCCATCGTTTAACTTATTATCAGAGCAAAAAGTACACTCTTCGTTATTTCCCTCTAATAAGGCATTGGAGAATTGGTAATCTGAAATTTGTTCACAAGAGTCTTCTAATTCTCCTGAAATACCGAGATCGCTATTAGCAAAACCACAGTTAAGATCTCCCATTAAAATGGAGCGCTCTTCAAAGTGATCCATCTCTTCTAATAGTTTTCCTAACTGTACTTTATTTTCCTCACCCCAATTCTTAAACTTTCCAGTATAAGGAACGGTTGCTTCTAAATCCGAAGAGATGTGGGCACAGCCAACCTTATGTTTTTGTCCATTCACCGTTACATCGGCAATCAAAGCACCTCTTCTATTTAAAGTTGAAATCTTTGATAAGTCTAAATACCTTTGGTTTTCTAATGGATACCTTGATAAGAGCATCAATCCATCAGAACCTTTGTAGGCAAAGAGACCTGCTCTTTTAAATGGATTTAATATTGTGACCATAGCCCCAATCGTACTCTTCCCAACTTGTGCCATTAGACTGGTTGCACATTCTCTATTAGAGTCTTTTAATTCTCTTAGTGCCGGGCCACAAGTTTCAATGATACAGTTTGTAAAGTCATCGCCTTCCTTACCACTACAATTCTTTTGCATACAACCAACAAACTTTCCTTCTCCGAAAAGCTCACTTATTTTACATGTAGGAATTCTTTCAGACTTTATATTTTTAATTTTTTCAAAGTAAACATTTGGAAATGTCTTCTCAACCGCTTTCGCTATTTTCTTTCGATCTTTCTTTTCCCAAACTTCTTGCAAACATAGAATATCGGCATCAGAATTTGCTAAAGCTTTTCCAAGCTCTGGTAGTCTCTCTTCAGCAAGAGGTACGAAGGTATGGGCCAAGCCTAGATTATAAGTTACAACCTTCAGACTATCTTTTGCACTTACACACAGAGAAAGTGTTATAAGTAAAAATGTCGCAATAGTCTTCAGCATTATTTAGTCTCCTATGACTTTATTTAGAATCTTAAGTGTTGTAGTTGAAAAGTTACCCATTTGGCGATCAAACTTGAAATATTTATAGCCCTTTGAAATACCTGAAATTCTTTCAAAATCAGCTTTTGAGACCACCCAGTAGTGGTTTTCTATTCTATATTTCGTAATTGAGCTCTTGATCTTCCCATTTGCCTTTTCTTTTATTACTTTTCGGACTTTTGGGTATTGAACTAATGAAGAATCTTCACTTTTAATAATGAAGGTAGGAATTTCCACCTGTCCTGATAACCAACTTTGTTCATTTTTCACATACCCGAGAACTTTACCTTGGTGAAGCACAACGAACCTAGCAAGTTTTAAATCATAGTACTTTTTAGAACCTTTCTCTTTCGGCTTTTCTGGAAAGTCGAGGGGCTTACCTTTTTTGAAAGCAATACAGCGAGACTTCATAGGGCAGATCGAACAATCGGCTTTTCTGGCCTGACAGTAAACTCTCCCTAAATCCATTAAAGCTTCATTTAACTCCCTAGATGAATAAGTTTTAAATAGCTTTTCGATTTTAGGATAAAGTTCTGTTCTTATTTTTTTTTGAAGCTTAAGACCTTTTTGTTCTTTGACCCCATAGAGTCTCGAAACAACTCTTTCGATGTTGGCATCGATTGCAAGCTCTGGTCGATCATCCCCAATGGAAATAAGGGCACTCGCTGTATATTCACCAATACCTGGAATCTTTATCAGTTCAGATTTTTCTTTAGGAAAAGAACCAAGCTCATCGATTGTTTTTGCTGCTTTCAATAGGTTTCTCGCTCTACGATAATAACCGAGTCCTTTCCAAGCTATACAAATTTCTTCTTCCGAAATTTTTGAAAGAGATTTAATGTTTGGATATTTTTTTATAAAGACTGGATAATGATTTAGAACAGTGGAGACAGTTGTTTGTTGCAACATTATTTCACTGACTAAAGTAGTATATAAATTTCTTTTCTTACGCCACGGTAAACTTGAGAACTCATTCAATGACCAATTGATTAACTTTGAATACATTTTTAATTAATAACTCAGAGGGAGGCTATTGACAAAATTTTTCGAGCTTAGGTGTTAGAGTTGGCATCTCTGAAGCATATACCATTTTAGTACCAATACCATGAACTTTAGCACCAATAAGATTCAGGTAATCTCTAAACTCACCTGTGTATTCATCCACATCCGTTATGATAATTACTTTCTTGGCCTTCGAGCGCTTAAGCCAGTCAACCATTCGCTTGCCGTCATTCATTCCATAGTTCATGCAGACATTTGAAATATCACCCAATGACTTGATAGCTGTGTCGAATGTAAAGACCTGCAGATTATCACCACAAGCATTCATTAACTGAGAAACTAAGAATCTTCTTTCACAGTATTGCATATCTTTATTGTAATCCATTTGCTTCATGCTTGAAGAAGTATCAATCCATAATTGATAGTCTGAATCATTAACAGAAACTTGTTTTTCTTTTTTTGCCTTTCCACAAAAAATATCAAAGTAGTTTCCATCCTTACAGTCAATCAGATCAACTTCATCTGAATGAAAATTTTTAAAATTCTTTATTGGCTTAACTTTACCTTTGCTCACCTTTTCAGAGTTTGCCTCTTCAAGAGGAATCATTCCTAGTTGAGGATGAAAACACCCTTCTCCCATAGGAACACATTCATAGGCTTTACTTTGAGCTATCTCTGAAAAAACTGTTGATGAGTTTATATATTTATCAATGAGATTATTTATGTGAGTAACTTTTGGTCTTGATAAGAAATATACTTCAACCTTATCCACATCAGCATAGGAAGAAATAATTCCCACTAGCGAAAATAAGAATACGAAAAGTATTTTCTTCTTAATCAAAAATCAATTCCCTTTTGTCTTAAGTAACTAATTATATTTTTTCCAATATCAACAACAAGATCTCGCCCATCAGTATCTAAATTTAAAAAATCATTTAGAAAGGCCCTCTGCCTAGCAGTTAAGTTTTTCATTTTATCTCTTACACTCATATCTCCACTTCTTTGTCCTTCAGACATAAAGGCCACATTACGTGTTCTTCCTCCAGAGGTGATCGAAGCCGTTGTGGTTTTTCTTGCAGCACCACCGCCTGCTCCGCCATCTAACGCCTCTACGAAGCTTTCATCTTCATCATCCCCAGCAGGCTTCTCTTGAGCCGCAGGAGGTTCCTCATTAGACATTTGAGCATTAGGGTTCTCCCCTTTGTAAAACTTCACCAGCCTTACAAACTGCTCTGTATAACCCTCTTCGACAAAATCGATGATCTCATGAAGGGGAATATTGAGTTTTGCCGTTATTTGAGCAATTAATTGGGGATTTAGGTCTTTAGTTTGCTGATTTAGGAATCTACTCATTGTAGACACCCCTGTATCAGTAATCTCGGCCAGATCTTTTTGGCTCATTCCGCCTCTCATTTGCATATACTTGCGCACAGCACCTAAAAAAACGTCTAAATTTGCACGATCGAATTGAGACATAAGCCTCTCCTTTTTGACTGTTATTGTAATTACAGTCACTTAGTCCTACTTGAATTGCATAAATTGCAAATTAAGTCCTGAATATTATTATCGGATTGAAAAAATATTTCTTTATGCAATTTTATTTCTTGACGCAACGAGTCAGGTATTGTAATATGAAATTGAGCCTGAGACATAAACAACTCTTGCTCAAAACGGGCACTGTTCTCGGAGGATATATGAACTCATTAACCAAATTTCTGGATCTTAACTTTAAAAACTTCACCCACACCGACTCACACCTTGAAGTTAAGATTATTGAGTCTTTGGACCACGCTGAGTATGAAGTTATCGAAAATGAAACTTTGAAAGGCTGTGATTTTAGAGACTTAACAGTATCTGGCTCTTTGTTTTCTCTCACAACCTTCGATCATGTTTCTTTCGAGGACTGTGTCTTTTATGGATCGAAAATTGAGAATTGCACATTCATTGGATGTACTTTTAAAAATTGCAAGTTTGAATTTTCAACAGTTTCGCATTGCAATTTTAATAACTGTAACTTCGAATTAACAAGATGGAGTTACTCAACCTTTAAAAGAAATAAACTAAGTTTTTGTCAGATCGATGAAATGGCCTACCAATTTATCGACTCTACTACTAATTTTTTCTGGGAAACACTTCCACCAACTCCCTCAAGTTGGGAAGTGGCCCTTGCCTCAAAACAAGCTTCTTCATTGAATGCAACTGAAGAGGAACGTAAGCCAACTTCATTCTTTGAAGAGCTTGTTCAAAGGTTCTCTAAAGCAGCTTAAGATTACGATGAACACAGTCGTCTCAAGGATTTATCTTTCTTAAACCTTGTCTTTATGTGAGACGACGATATACCTACCGACTCCCAGGTAAATGAAATGGATAACACTGGGCCTTCACCAATCACATCTCAAGGGCCTCGCTTTAGCGGGGCCTCACTTCTTTTATTAAGAATGTATTATTTGATAATTATATCCGAGCTTTTCAGTTGAAATATTAAGTTAAATAGTTGAAAATTTAAATAACTCTAAAAGAGGACGTCATTTCTTTGATTAGAGTCTCTTTGGCGAGACCTAGAATGGGACTACGCTTAGGGAGGGGAAGTGCCGTCTCCTCCCTAGTTTTCTATATTTTTACTTGAATTGTATTATCTTGAACTCTGACTGAGTCTGATTTAAGAAATTTCTTAAGAAAGTAGATGAGAAATCTTCTAGCAGGAATGATTCCTCCAATACTTGCTTTCTCTACATGAACAGAAGCCCACTCTTCCCCAACCTCTGCAATACCATTTACCTTAAACGATAAATTAAAAAGCAATTTTACTTTTCCAGTTAGAGAGTAAGCACCATCCTTCATTTTAAATTCAACTTCTTTTAAATCATCCACGTCTACAAAGCCTTTTTGGGATTCTATAAAGAGAGCTTTGTGCTTAGATTGAACTTCCTTAAAAGTTGAAAAAGCATGCTTCATGCAACCTTCAATGATTGCTTGTTCATTTATTTCATTTTCAGTATTCACTGCACATTCAATATGAGGACCCTTTACAATTGTTGTATCCCCAACATTGAAAACAATATCTCCACTATTAACCTTGATGAGGTTTTTTAGAAAAGTAACTCTCCCATTTTGAATGGTAAACTCACTTGATTCAGTTTTAGAAAATAGAGAATCAAAAATCAGATAACTGCCATCTCCACAACCGATACCGGTGCTTTCAATAAAATTACATCTTAAATTTGGACTTAATATGCTGGCATACAGCGTTCCAACTTGAGCGACAGCTTGTCCCCCATCAAGTTGAAATAATGTTGGCTTCTTGATGAATTCAGAGTCACTTAGAGTAAATGAAAAATCTCCTTGAGGAAAAAAGTCCCAGTCAGTAGCTAAACTAAATGTCTCTCCCTTAAGAAGTAGTTTTTTATTTTTTAAAATGAGTTCTGAACGAAAAGGACCTTGGTCTGGTGAAACACTTACTAAGTCTTCCCCTGTTATTACTTTAAGGCTTCTGGCCAAAAGTTTTCCCGCAGGTAAATCAGCCGTCGAGTTTTGGACAAAGAGCCTATCAACATCAAAGGTAATCATGTCGTCACAAGAAGCATGAAAGGCAAATACAGTAATATATAGAAAGAAAATCTTCTTCATAGAATGTTCCAGTTCAAAAAAATAAATAATTACTATTTTTCTAAACTGAACACGTTAGGTCAATGGTCATTTCAGATATGAAATTCCTCATTTCAGTAACATAACTCATAATGACTTTGTGTGTTGTTTAATGTTTTTTGAAATTACTTATTTTGAGAAGCTGCACCATCACGACGATCTAGAGATTCTAAGAAATCCTCGTATCTTTCTTGAGAAATGCTACAAGCTTCGATTAATTTTTCTGGTCGCTGCCCAAGAGATCCCATGTAACAAAGGAATTTTTCTCTACCTTTTTTAAGCTGACAAGATTCAAAAGCTTGTTCAGGAGCGGTAGCTCTGTGACCCGTAGGTAGAACTTGAGTTGATGCTGGTCTTTCATCTCTTTCTTCAGAAACCACTTCACCTTGCTCATCACCTTCATCAAGACAGCTTACGGCCAAAGGTTCACCTAGAGCATTTGTATCATCTTCTGGAGAAATAACTGCTGGAAAAACACACTCTCCTTGGTCAGGACATTTTAACATTCTTACACAGTAGTTATAATTAAAAGAATTTTCGTCATACTTTGTTCGACATTCTGATTTTGCTTTTGATACCTGAGGCATATCAGGAGTTCCTTTCTCAAGCAGTGATGATCCAATAACAAAACCATCTTCATTCATTTCAACACTCGTAAGGCCTTTGCAAGTTTCATCTTTACCTTGGCAAAGTTCTTCTTTAATTGCATCGGCTCCCATTAGTCCTTTATCGTTAACAAAAGCAACTGGTAAGTTCGAGTCAAAAGGCATTCCTAAAAGAGAAAGATTTTCTTCTGATATACTCGAAGGTACTAAGCAGTTTTTAACAAGCTCGCCATCATCTACTTTTAAAGTACATTTAGTCATTCTCATACACGCTCTTTTTCTTTGGACATTTGTTTCACTAGAGCATGCCTCTTCCACACTCTCAGAATCGGCTGATCCAAGTGGTGAAGTAAATTTCGTATACTTAATTCTTCCAAGGGAATCCTTGAAAACTTGTAGACTTTCATAGCAACTATTATATTTTAGTAAATTTTCAGAACGTTGAGTTTCGCATATAGAATTTTTTAAGGCATCAGATGGAGATTCCCACTGGCAAGTTGGCAAACTTGCTGATTGGACATTTAATAATATCATGAAGCTTGTTAAAACTCCGAACCACACCTTACTCATACCTCTTATTTATCGGTATATTTGGGGAAAACTATAAGGTTCTAATTGGTTGAAATTATTGTTTTTGAGTAATTAAATCAAGATTGTAAAACCCAGACTCTTTAAAGATATTCAGGATATCCACAACTCTTTGATACTCAACAACTTTATCGATTCTGAGCTCTATTGGAATTTTCTTATTTTTTATTGTGGTGATCTTTGTCTTTAAATCTTCAAGGGATATTTCTTGACCATTCATAGAGATTTTTTCTTTTGTTACCTCTAGTCTTATAAACTCAGCTTGTTTATTTATGGCCTCACCCTTACCTGCAGCTGGTAAAGTTAAAGAAAGCGATAGCTCGTCTTTTTTAAATACACTTGTGGCCATAAAGAATATGAGTAAGAGAAAAACCACATCAATTAATGATGTTAATTCTGTTTCTAAAAATTCTCTTCTTTTTCTTCTAGAGCCTCTCACATTAATTTCCTGAATTATTTATTTTAGGAATTAAAACTTCTTCAAGCTTCATTTGAATATTATTAAGAGATGAATTTAGGAAGTTGTAGAAAATATTATTTGGTATCGCCACAAGAAGCCCACCAGCAGTTGTAATAAGGGCCATGGCGATTCCACTAGCGAATAACTCTGGACGCCCAAGACCTTGTTCTGAAATAGTTTCAAAGGCAAATAAAATCCCCAATACCGTACCAAGTAACCCTAGTAGTGGTGAAGTCGTTGCTGTAATTTTAATTATATTCATTCCCTTTTCTAAAGAATAAACATGTTGTTCAATTTTTTCTTTTGCATACTCTAAGGAAATATTCCCTTTACTCTCATTACGAATGGCTTGAAAAAGACTATCCGCTAAGTCGTTAACTCTTTTCTTTTCTGAGTTAAATACTAGGTATTTCCAAATAATAATGGTGAAACTAATAATATTGCCCAAAATCAAGATATACATGATTGGGCCACCGCGCTGAACATAGTCAAAAAGAGTCATCTTAGAATCTCCATTTTCTAAAGATAATTAATACTTAGTAAGTTTAACTCTTACTTGAAATTTAGTCTAATCGTAATTCAGAATTTGATCATTTAGGGTATCTAGCTCAAGGTTTGTTGCACTATTTGCACCATTTGAATCAGTTGGTTGTGATCCACCTGTTTCAGCCTTGGTATTATCTTTTAAATCATCTAAATAAGTAGCTCCATAATCTGGGCCACTAGGTCCTGAAGCAGTGCCTCTTCCACCAGAACTTGTGATAGCAGAATCCCCTAACTCTCTTCTAAGGGCAATTGTATTTTTACCAGCATTGGCTCCACTGCCAACACTTAAATAACCCGAAACAATATTAGAGAAGTGTAGGAGTTGCTTATAATGAGTACTCTCTTCTTTTAATTCTTTTTCCAGCGAATCAAACTTACCCTGCATGATCGTTGGGTCTGCTTTATCGGCTTGAGAAACAGATCTCTTATTCAGCTTATCTTTCATACTCTGTATCATCGCTTCTCTTTCATTTGCATAACGTTTTTTAATTTTATCTCGTAGTGCTTGAATCTTATTTTGGTCCGAGGTTAAGCTCTCAATTTTTTCCTGTGAGTATCCCTCTTCTTTTAAATAGTCTTTAAGACCTTCATCGCTTTGAGTATTTTTTTCAATTTTATCTTCCATACCACGCATTCTTAGAGCGTATTCTGTTGCTAGTTTTTCACTTTCTTTAGAGTCTACTAAGTACCTATCGCACTCTGCTTTTTTTGCTGCGTAATTAGTCTTACACTCTGCCAGTATCTTACCTTCTTCACCTATGGCATCTTTGTATTCATCGTTACCAGTAGCTTCATTAGAAGTTATATTAACAATATCATCTACTTTCACATCTTCCATCGCGTTTAGATTTCCTACAGCGATTCCATCACTACTTGCCCTATCTGCAATCTTATCCCACTGCTTATTAATCTCTTCATTAATCTTTAACTCCTGTCTTTTTCCCTTTAAATAAGACACAACTTCACATGCTCTTTGAGACTTATAAGATTGAGAACTATCGGCGCTACCTTTCTGACAAAAGTTTGGTATTTGAGAAGCACAGCTTGACCAGTACTTCTCCATATTTTGAGCACCGTTAGCTTGTGAAAGTGCTTTAATATTGTTGACTCGATTATCTTTCACATCGGCTTCATCCATATCAATTTTTATCTCCTGCTTTCCTTGTGTATTTGTAACAGTAGAGAACTTTGCATCCATACAATATGAAGAGATGGAGTTAATAATACTTTTAGAAATTTCTGATTGTTGAATTCTATGAAAGATCTGATGATCAGCGATATCCCGAACTTTCCCATCTGCCTTGTCTTTATAAAGATAACCCTCTAGCCTCTTTTTTAAATACTCTTCTAGCTTTTGTTGCGTATTTGTTTTCTTCTGTTTTGTATTATCAATATCAACTGATTGAAAGTTTGATGCTTCATCTTCATCTTCACCCATCGTTAACTTTTTTGAAACCTCTTCTTTAACTTTATCACTTAGGGGAGCAATATTATTTGTAGGATCTCCGTCCCAAATACATTTATCTAAATTAGAAACACCTTTATTTTCGCATTCTGCTTTTTTGGCAGCAACAGCTGGAATAGATAAAAGCTTTTCAATCTTATCATTACTATCTTCTTCAATAACCCCAACGGACTCTACTTCCGCACCCCCTTCAACTGCTGCAGGAGTACCCGCGGCCATTAAGGCGAACTGTTGAAAAGAAATAAGAATAGTAAGTAATAAAGTAATCTTCATACTTATATTATCGGCTATTTACCTGCAAAACCTGAGTTTTTTGATCTGGTACCTTATTTCAATATATTACGCAGTTCTGGGGTGCCTGTTAACATGGTCAAATTGTAATATTTCCATCTTTCTTGCTCAAAATTCGAAACCTGATAATGTGTGCATGGGTGTGCGGATCAACATAGGAGTAAACATGAAAAATGTTTTCTTATTAATGATCTTAACAATAATGATGACTAGTTGTGTGGGTACTTATCAGGACTCAATTTGCACTTCTAGAAATTTAGTCGATTTACCAGTTACTGGTGTCTTTAAACAGTTAGAACATACTAATGGTAAGTATGCTTTAACTAAAATTGTCTCTATCGCTAAAATTGAAGGTCATACAGGATTATATAACTACGAAGTTGTTAAAGGCAGCGGAGTAAATAGAGTTTTAAAAACTTGTATAGTTTCAAATGAAGTAATCATCGAGTTTAAAAACTATAAAGGTCTCATTTCTGATCAGGCCCTTACCTTCTCTAGACCAGAGTTAATAGAAAATGGTTTTGGCCTCTTTAGTATTAATTTCTATATTAATGAAAAAGGAGAATCCCAAACTCTTAACAATACTGGCATGAGTTCTAATCAAACTTTTGATCATTTTACTTTTAGAGAAAAAATGGAGGTAAAGTTTGTGCGCTTGTAGATTCTACTTGCGATAAAAGCAGCCAACTGATTGCTTATTTCTTCTACTAGCAGCAAGAACTTGGTAGCTGACTTCAACGGCATTTCTTAAACCAATGAGTTCATCAACTAACTGAGCATTACGATAAAATCGCTGAATCTCATCATATAACTCTCGAAACATGGCCTCGGCTCTTTTGAGACGATTCCTATTTCGAGTAAGTCCAACATAATTCCACATCGTATGTTTTAAAGTAATTAAATCTTGATGTATCAAGGCCGGATCCACAGGCTCATTACCCTCAATCCAATCTTTAATTAAGTGAGACTCATAAAAATTTGTATCTTTACTTCGAAGAATCTCTTCTGCAGCGAGTGCTCCCCAAGTAAGTCCTTCTAGTAGTGAAGTACTGCCCAAGCGATTAGCGCCATGTAGACCTGTGCAAGCAACTTCCCCTACAGCGTATAAGTTTTCTAAATTTGTTTTACCTTTAAGATCTGTTTTGACTCCACCACAAGTATAGTGAGCTGCTGGAACAACAGGGATGGGAGTCTTTGTAATATCAACATTCTTAGCAAGACAGTGCTCATATATTGTTGGAAATCTCTCTTGAATCCATTTTGGATCTTTAAAACTAATATCAAGATAAACACAATCGTGTTTAGTTCTAATCATTTCTTCATCAATACTTCTTGCCACAACATCACGGGGAGCTAATTCACGATCTGGATGATACATCTCCATGAAAGCTTCGCCATGACAATTAAGAAGGACACCGCCCTCTCCTCTAATGGCCTCGGAAATGAGGAATCGACGATGGGAGCTTTTATCGTAGAAAGTCGTTGGATGAAATTGGATAAACTCCATATTTGTTAAGAAGGCACCTGCTCTTTTGGCCATGGCATGACCATCTCCTCTTGCTCCTTCATTATTAGAATGATGAAGATAGAGTGCCCCAATTCCACCTGTGGCAAGAATTGTTTTCTTAGCGATAACCTTACCAATTGTTCCCTTGGCCTGATTAAAAACATAAGCACCAATAACTTGTGGACTTTCATATCGTTGCTGTAGAGAAACTCCATGATGAAAAGGAGTTAATAAATCAACAGCTGTATGCCCTGTTAAAAAAGAAACATTTGGAAATCTTTCTTTATCCTTAAGATAATTTAACATAGCTATTTGAATTTCTTTTCCAGTGTAGTCACCTTTAAATAATATTCGAGAGCTACTATGGGCGGCCTCTTTCGTAAAAAGTAGCTCCCCTGTATTTGATCTTTCAAAATCAGTAGGAACTTTATCAAGAAGTAATTCTTTAATTATTCTTTCACCTTCAGAAACTAACATATCAGCGGCTTCAGGTGATGAGGTATGGGAGCTTGCCTTAGCAATATCTGATTGCAAAGACTCAGATTCTACTTCATCTTTATTTGGAAAGATGATTCCTCCTTGTGCCCAATAGGTATTGGAAACATTTGGATCAACTTCTCTAGTAACAATTCCTACTTTCGATCCAGCTTCAGCAAGCTTTATTCCTGATGCCAAGCCTGCAATACCGCAACCAATAATCAATGTATCAAACTGGGCAACACTCATACTTTTTTCTCATATTTTAAAGATATATCCACTGGAGGAGCACCATATGTAAGTTTCCCTACACTAATAGCATCAACTCCATCAATTAAGTAGCTCTCTAAGTTCTCAAGATTAACACCACCAGAAACTTCATAAGTCATAGACTCATTCTTTACACTCACTGCCTTACGAATATCTTCTGGAGAAAAGTTATCTAACATCACATGCTTAATATTTAATTCTTGGGCCTCAATAAGTTCATCAAGATCATGAACTTCCAACTCAATTGGGTTATAAAAACTCCCTTGGTCTTTAAAAAAGTTAATTGCTTGTTCGACTCCTCCAAAGAAACTTTTGTGATTATCTTTAACCATCCACATATCTGTTTGTCCGAGACGATGATTAAACCCACCGCCCGTTCTCACGGAATATTTTTCTAATGCCCGAAGCCCTGGAGTTGTTTTTCGAGTATCTAAAATTTTTATTTTTTTAGCTTTTGCTTTTTCTACAAATAGATTTGTGAAGGTTGCAATCGAGCTTGAATGTTGTAGAAGATTAAGGGCAATTCTCTCACCCGTTAAAGCAATATTAAATGGTAAATCAAATGTCACTTCAGTTTTATTTTTTTTAAGAATTTTACTTCCTTCATATTCCTTAAAGTCTTTATAATCTAGAGATGCTCCCAAATAATTGAAGGCCTCTATAAACCAAGGTAGTCCGGATACAGTCAGGTCATCTTTAAACTTTAATTTACACTTAACAATATCTTCTGGCAGTTTTGAAATATAGTAAGGATTTCGTTGAAGATCATCTTCTGTAAAAAAATTTGCAATATCATTTGAGATAGAATTTTGAATCATTTTTACCAACTCTGAGTCACATATTTAATATGAATACTTTTATCTAAAATAAATCAATAAGTTAAGTCTTTATCAACTCCTGTTTCTTTGCTAACTATCTAATTTTATGGGATTTAGTCGTGTAACATTTTTCTTTCTAAGTTGTTTTCTCTTAACCTGTGCTTTTACTGAGCCAAGCTATAAAGAACAAGAGAAGATAGTCATAACCCCCAAAATGCCATTACTGAATAGCTATATAACAGGAGATAAAAGTCTTCTTTCAAGAGATTTAAGAAAGGCTCATGAAGTCTTAGGTATTTCTCATTGGCTAACCCCTTCGGGAATCCATCTCGCCATACTTTTTTTCCTGGTTGGTATTTTTTTAAAGAATAGAAAAATAAAATTCTATCTTTCTATTTTGATTTGCCTACTGCTTTTTTTCTTTGATTCTTTTTCATCAATTGAGCGCATGGCATGGTTTTACCTTTTTCAATGTAAATTAAAAAACGTAAGAAAATCTTTCTACCTCAGCAGTGTTATATGTTTGTTAAATGGTAACTTTTATTCATCTCCAATTTCTTATTTTCTTAGTTATACATTCTTAAGTATTTTTATTTTTAGTAAACACTACAGCTACTCTAATTTTTTTCGTTTATATTTTCTTCAAATGATTGTTCAACTTACTTTTAAAGGCCATTTCTATCCTATTGGAAGTGCCTTCAATTTCTTACTCACCCCCTTATCTGCTTTCATTTTTCCAAGTCTGTCTCTTCCTGGTCTTGAACAATTATTCTCAAAAACTTTAATTTTTCTTTCTTCACAAGATATCATCTCTTTTAAAGTTACTCTGTCATCACTACTCATTTTCGTAACGATCGTTTTTCTACTTCGAATATTAAAATGGAATTTATATTTAGTAAGTTTAGTGATTTCAACTTTAATCCTATGGCCTAAACCCATCCATAGTTTTGATCGAGAAAAGTTATCATGGGGGTTTCCCTCACCACCGCCAAAAGAATATATTAGACTAGAGCACCATAAAAAAAGGGTGATTTCTTATCACCCTTTTAATATTAAATGTAGTAATCGATTTGTTGGTAATGGATGGTCTACCCATTGTAAGCAAAATTAGTACTCAAGAACCTTTTTCATTTGCTCATAAACATCATCAACTTGAGGAAGTATATATTCCTCAGAAGATGGACAGTAAGCAATGTGTGAGTCTTTAGCCGCTACTCTTAAGATCGGAGCATCTAATGCTTCAAAACATTCTTCATTAACTCTGGCCGCGATTTCACCTGCAAAACCACAAGTCTTAACATCTTCATGAGCAATGAGGAGTCTATTTGTTTTCTTTAATGAGCTAACAATAGCATCCATATCAAATGGAGCAAGTGTTCTTAGGTCAATTACTTCAACTGACTTTCCTAGGTCCTGCTGAATTCTCTTAGCTGCATCTATAGATTTTTGAACAAGAGCTCCCCAACTAACAACGGTTAGGTCTGTCCCTTCAACTGCTGTTCGGGCTTTTCCAAATGGAATCATAAATTCATCATCAGCCGTACCACTTCTATTGTAACCTTGATAATAAAGGTGCTTATGCTCTAAAAAGAGAACTGGATCATCTGCTCTAATTGCTGTTTTTAATAACCCAGCTGCATCAGTAGCATTTGAAGGGTAAGCAACTCGAATCCCTGGAATATGAGTAAAAAGCGTTTCCCCACTTTGAGAGTGATACATTGATCCGCCTCTTAGGTATCCACCAATTGGAACTCTTACCACCATTGGGCAAGTATAATCACCGCCACTTCTATATCTAAGTGTCGCCATTTCATTTTTTAACTGCATATAAGCAGTCCATATGTAATCAAAGAACTGAATTTCAACTACTGGCTTAAGCCCTCTAGAGGCCATTCCAATTGCTCGTCCAATAACATTTGCTTCTGCTAGTGGTGAGTTGAAAACTTGTCCTTTCCTTGAAACTTTTTGAACTCCAGAAGTAATTTTAAATACTCCGCCCTTTCCTTTAAGATCAGGGTTATCAAGTTTTTCTAATTGAGAAAAATCAGCGACATCTTCACCAAACATTCTTAAGAGAGGATTCTTTTTGAATTCGTCTTTAAGGACTTTGTTGATAGCACCGGCCATTGGCACATCTTCTTTACCAGAAAAATTCGCATCAGTAGAAAAATCATCAGAAGTTATATCTACATCTTCACTATAAATATGATCAAGTGATTCTTCAGGTTTTGGCCATGGTGTTTCAATCGCTTCATTCATTGCCTGTCTTACTTCTTTAGAAACTTCGTCATATAAAGAATCAACTTCTTCTTGTTTCATAATTCCTGAATCAACGAGGAACTTAGGGTATGACTTGAATACATCTTCTTCTTTTTCAATTTCAAGTTCTTCTTTTGTTCTATACATTGATTGATCATCAGACATTGAATGAGAGTATGGTCTTGTTGTTGAGGCATGAACTAAAACAGGCCCCTTTCTCTTTCTTGCATGCTCTACAGCTTCCGTCATCGTTGCGTAAGATTCAATAGGACAACTTCCATTTGTCTTCAATACTTTAAGACCTGGAAAGTCATTAAGGGCCTTAGAAATTGAGCCTCCTGGAGTTTGAACTTTTACAGGAACAGAAATAGCATAACCATTATCTTCTACAACAAAAATCACTGGTAATTTATTTACACAAGCTGTCGTTATTCCTTCCCAAAACTCACCTTGAGAAGTTGTCCCATCTCCTGTTGAAACATAAACAACTTCGTCTTTTTCATAAGGAACATTTGGAACTTTCTCTCCATCATTTTTTAAATCATTTAAATACATTCCACCTTCAGCAAGACCACAAGCTTGTAAAAACTGTGTTCCAGTACATGAAGACTTGTTATATATATTAAGCTTAACGTTACCCCAGTGAGCTGGCATTTGACGCCCATGAGATGCCGTATCACCTACGTTACCATTTGCTTGGCAAAGCATTTCATAAGGAGTAACTCCTAAACCGGTACATAGTGCTCTGTCTCGATAGTAAGGAACAAACCAATCATAAGCTGGCTTCATTGCTTTAGCGGCAGCTGTTAGGATTCCTTCATGGCCAGCACCACTTATTTGAAAATAAGCTTTCGACTGTTTCTTCATAGAAATTTCAGTGTCATCAAGTTTTCTTGAAACAAAAATATTCCTAAGCATCCAAATAAGGTCTTCTTTTTTTAGATCATGTTTCTTGGCAAGTTTAAGTTTTTTTTCTAATGATTTTTCACTCACTTCGCTCTTCCCTTTTGTTTCTTTCTTTGTGGAACGAGTTTTTTCCAACATATGATTTCCTTAGCTAAATCCCTAATTTTTCGGATTCAGATTACATAAATCAAGGCCTGAGGTCTATAGACAGTGCTCAAAAATTTCATGTGATTTTAATTAGTTATTATGATTTTTTACTAGAATCCACTTGAGAGAGTCAAAGCAAAGCGACGATCCTCTTTTCCTCGAAATTGACTCGTCGTGGTATCAATTGCATAGGTGGTTAGATCAAATTCGAGTTTTCTTGTTCTAATCCCAATTCCACCAGAACCAAAACCATCTCCATAACCAGCTCGAATAAAGAAAGTTCTCGCCACATCCAATTCCATACCTAAAGAAAGTCTTCTTGCAGATCCAACTCCTTCATATTTTTGAGTTGCGTCCTTATAATTTGCTTCAAGGTGCAGTCTCACAATTTTTCCAACTTGAGGAGTTAGTGAAAACCCAAAGTCTACAGATGGTTTTATTTTATCAGGTGCTGCTGCAGCTCCACCTGTTTTAGAAAAATCTTGGCTAGCAGAATTATTAATTTTGACGGCGAAGGTAGGTAAGGCAGCAACAGGTAAAGTTATCTTTCCACCTGTTGTAATAATAACTCCAGAACCTTCATTATAATCAGAATCTTTTAAATCAATTGTTGTATTACGATCACTCTCTCCAAAAACTTCTTTTCTCAACAACATAATAGCAGAAGCTCCAACTTTAAATATTCCGCCGAAAAGTGAAATATTAAGTGCAGCGTAAGGGCCATGATCTCTTCGAGTGGCATACTCAAAAAGGTCTGTTGTATTCTCACCAATGTGACCTCTCGTCTGAGTGGAAAAAAGATATCCAATTGAAATATACCTTGCTGTAAAGTTTGGCATAATTTGAAATCTTGAATGAGAAAATTTTCCAGGTGAATCCTTTAGTAACTGTCTCGTTCCATCAACCTTGAAACCTTTCATAAAGTTTGAACCTGCATTTGAAATTGTTCCGCCGGTTCCGAGATCGAGCCAATCTTTATTTACTTCAAAATGAAGATTACTAATATGAAGGTGAGGATACCTAACAGTTCCTAGTCCTGCTGGGTTATAAAAAACGGCAGCACTGTCATCCACTTTTGCAATATAGGCATTTCCCATAGCAAGTGCTCTTCCTGAAACGGCAAGCTCAGGAAAAGTAGCGTCCTCAAAAGAAATTAACCCGTACGCTTTGTTTGTACTAAGCAGAAGGGTGAAGATGAATATAAAAAAATTAAAAGCTTTCACGCCTCTATTTTACGTTTTTTGAGAGGGAAATTTAAGTCAGCACCATTTGCCTGAGAGGTAGGCAAATATTGCCGGCACAACGAAAAAACCCCGTACTAGACGGGGTTTCAACTAACTTCATTTATAGTTTTTTCTTATCTAATCTTACGTCCTGGGAATCGATGTGGAAGATGACCAAGGTATCCACCTTGAATACCTCTAATGGCCTCAATTCTTTTCTCAGCAAGAAGATCTGTTGCCTTATAAACAGGAACATTTTCTTCATCAGAAATTTTAAATACATTCATGGTTGTATCATAAATAGTATCAACCATTCTGGTGGCCTTATCATCTGACCAACCTTCAAACTCAATTGAAACATTCATTAAACCACCAGCATTAATTAAATAATCTGGAGCATAGAGAATATTTTTTTCTTTTAAAATATCTCCATGTCTTGGTTCTGCTAATTGATTATTGGCTGCACCAGCAACAATCTTGCATTTTAATCTATCAATTGTTTTATCATTAACTGTTGCACCTAGAGCACAAGGAGCATAGATGTCACAATTAACATCATAAATATCATCTACTCCAACAAATTCTGACGAAGGCACTTGCTCTTTAAAAAGATCAATATTGCTTTCATTAATATCAGTGAATAGAACTTTGGCTCCAGATTTCTCTAAGAAAGATCCGAGATGTCTACCAACAGATCCTGCACCTTGAAGAGCAACAACCTTTCCTTTTAAAGAACGGTCTCCATAAACTTTCGTACAACTTGCTTCTATTCCTTTAAAAACTCCACGAGCAGTATAAGGAGATGGGTTACCTGACCCACCATGAATTTGAGCAACACCAACAACATTAGAAGTCTCAGTGAACACATGCTCAATATCTTCTACTCCAATGTTTACATCTTCAGCAGTAATATATCTTCCGTTAAGAGATTCTAAGTAACGGCCGTAAGATCTAAATAGTGCTTCAGACTTATCAACTTTTGGATCACCGATAATAACAGCTTTACCACCACCAAGGTTTAATCCTGAAACAGCAGCTTTATATGTCATACCTTTTGATAAACGAAGAACATCTTCAATAGCATCATCGATGCTAGCGTAAGGCCACATTCTAGTTCCACCAAGAGCTGGTCCTAAAGTTGTGTCGTGAATTGCAATGATGGCCTTAAGGTTACAAGATGGATCACTAAAGAATACAACTTCTTCATGACCTTCAGAGTATAGTTTATCAAATGTTAACATTCTTATCTCCTTGAGATTTACTAAGTATTTTCACCAAAAAACGAGCCGGAAAAAATCGCTATAAAGACAACCGAATTCGTTTCATTTAAAATTAGCTTAAACTATGTAATCAAGGATGAAATCTGTATGCCCACCGTGTCACTAATGAAAACAAACTTGAATGGAGAATCTACCGACGAAACTGAATTTGAGGTCTCTGCCACCGAAGGTTCTACCATCTATGATGAAGTCGATAATGGCGGTCAGGAGCTCCCACATGGCTGTTTAGCGGGCTCTTGTGGTTCATGTCGTATCCTTGTAATCGAAGGAGAAGAGCATCTTTCAAGCCCTTCAGCCATCGAAAAGGACACACTAAGTCACATAGAAAAAACTTATAAAGAAAATTTTGGGGACGAGTTTTTAGCAGGAAAAACCATCAGGCTCTCATGTCGGGCCAAAATTATGCAAGATGGAAATGTTAAAATTGCTAAATTGAAATAGGTCTTGAAATACCAAATAGTGAAAGACTCACTATTTGGTTGAATTAAAATCTGCCGTTAAACTTGTATCGATTTTTCTTTCTTTCTTCTCAGAGTTTTCGTTTTTATCATTAACTCCACTCTTCGAGTAAAGATGCTTTTCACCATCAAGGTCTTTTACTTTTACACCCTTGATTTCGTAGTCTTCTACTGTTGTTAATTCAAAACTAAAGCCTTCCCAAACAATCATTTGACCTTGCTCTGGAAATGTATTCCCGAGCATGTCTAAAATAAAACCAGCAACAGTTGAGTAATTATCATTCAAAGGGATTTTAATATCAAATTCGTTATATAAGTCTCTTAATGAAAGTGTCCCTTCAATAAAAATACCTTCTTCAAGTTCAGCATGAATAGCTTCTTTTGAAGTTACAATTTCATCTTCATCATGCTCATCTTGAATTTCACCAAAAATTTCTTCAACAATATCTTCAAGAGTAACAATACCAACAACTAAACCGTTTTCATCTTTAACTAAAGCAAGGTGAACTTTCTTTCTGTTCATGTGATCAAATACAGCTTGAATTTTCATATGCTCATAGACAAAGAATGGTTCCTTCAAAATTGGATTAATATCAAATGAACCTTTTTCAGCACCTCTTACAAAGGCCAAATCTTTTACATGCATAAAACCAACGGTATTCTCAAGCTCACCAGAACAAACAGGATAACGAGAGTATCCATCTTCTTCTACAAACTTGATGATCTCATGAAAGCTCCACTTCTCTTGAATATACTTAACTTCAAGACGAGGGATCATAATATCTTTTACTTTAATGGTTGGAAATTCCAGAATAGAGTTCAACAGATCTAGCTGCTTAGAATCCATGGTCTTATCTTGTTCAGCTTTATTGATCATATATTCAATATCATTTTTAGTAACAAGCCTTCCCGAAAGTTCAGCACTTCCCCCTAGGATCGCTCTTATCATAACAACCATACCCTTAATGATTGGGTAAAGAATGTAGTACTTAAGTCTCAAGACATAGATAATAAAAACAGAAAGCTTTTCAGCGTGAGTTCTTGCAAAAGTTTTTGGAAGAATTTCTCCAAAGAATAAAATGATAAGTGTTGTGATACCGGTGGATATTCCAATAGCATCACTTTGAACAATACGAGTTGTGATTGTTGTTGTTAAGGAAGCTGCAAGAATATTAACAACATTATTACCCACAAGAATTGTAGCGAGTAATTCATTTGGCTGCTCAACCATAAAGAGCATGGCCTTAGACTTAGAACCACCTTCTTCAATTAATTGTTGAGCTCTATCAACACCTAAAGACATAAGAACGGCTTCAGATCCTGAGAAAAATCCAGAGAGAACAAAACAAGTTATAAGAGAAACTATCTCCAGTGTAGATACAGGAATATCAGCAGGCATTTTTATTCATCCAGTTTTTAAAAAGAAATTTATGAGAAAGGGTGGCCATTTTTTTTGTTCTAAACTTGAACAGGCCGGTGAATGACGGAGGTTCTATTTTAATAGTCCTTTTTAAACGTTAAGCTCTTTATTAAGTATAATTAAAAAATATTTAATTACTACTTGAGCTTTCTTATCTTATTTTACAATGCAACGCAAATAGTGTCCATAGCTAGGACGTTCTTGCTGTAATTTTATATACTTAGTGAGTAAGTGGTTTCCCTTCAAAGTCATGATCTGAATAGACAATTCTGTCATTCATTTCATGGTCAAATGGTGGTATCTCACTAATATTATTCACATTTCTAAACAAAGTATTACATTTATAACAAACAACCACGTTGCCAAGTAGCTTGTATAAAACGAGATCAAAGATATAGAGAACGATGAAACTTATTCCGTATGTCCAAATACTCAAGATGGCCGCGATGACAAAAAGTAGAACCCCAAGCTTACGATTAAAATCTTTTTGCTGATAAAAGTCTTTACGCTCACAACATGGGCAATCTTTAATATTTGAATTCACATGATCTTCATTAAACTTTACCGGTAGCTTGTGTTCACAGATATCACAATTAGCAATATTTGCTTCAAGGCTTGGAGTGACATGAATTCCTGATCCACACTCTGGGCAAGTAAAAGTTATTTCCATCATAAATAAAGTCCGTATTTAAAGAAGAAGTATATGCTAAAGAGCTCCCCTCCAAAAACAAAAAAAGTCATGGCATAAAATATACCGGTTGCTGATTGGATTGATCTCATTTTCACCAATCGCCAACCAAAAACACTCATGATTCCGACTCCTAGATACACCCAACCGACACGCATCGTCAACATAACCCAATTGAACATATAACCCGCGGCCTTAGTGGTTCCTTGCTCAAACATATCTAAATGCTGAAAATATTCTGTCCCCGTCCAAATCATTTTGATGAGAATTGTTAGCCAAATAAACATAGAAGCAATGATCAACGGCTTTTCACTTAATTTAGGAGTTACAAGATACCAATGACCCATGACCATTGCATAAGTAACACTTCCAACAAAACCTGTGGTTGCGTAAGCAAATAAAGTTCTTACTAAATCCTGATCCATAAAGAGATAAAAAGCGACCAACAAAGAAAGGTTATGAAGAGCATAAAGAATCCACATCGCAGGAGATTTACCATCCTCATGCTTTAAATAAACGAGGATAAAAGAAAGAAGAGATACAATGTACAGGCCTGTCTCAAGAGAAAAAGCTTTGTTTGATACAATATGAAAAGCAAGAGCAATTCCAGTACTTACTCCGCAAAGGCTCATGACGACTCTCATAAAACCTGCACCGGTCTCTTTAGTATTTGCTAAAAAACAGAAAAAACCTAAACCAAGGGCCAGGGTAAGTAAGTAAAATTGAATCACATTAGAAAACAAATTGTTCCCCTAATTAAAAGTTCTTTTTAAATCTTCAATCAATTGGTGATTGGCCTCTGGGATCTTACTAAGATCAACTTCATTTAACAAAGTCCAGCTTCCAGATTTAAGCTCAGCTTCTTTACACAAAAAAACATAACTAAAAATACTTACCGATCTATCTGAGTATTGAAAAGGATAAGTTTTAAAATAATCAATTTGTTTTATTTCTACCCCAACTTCTTCCAAGAACTCTCGCTTAGCACAGTCCTCAGGCAGTTCATTGGCTTCCCACTTTCCACCAGGAAATTCCCATTTACCATCTAAGTGACCATCCTCTTGACGAAGTTGCATCCAGACCATTGTTTGATCTTCTTTTCTACAAATTGGAATGACTATAGAAACTGGGATAAGCATAATTTTCCTTTAACCTCTGATAGCATGAGTGACATTATTGATAAAGGCTGGACGGATTAACACCCTATGTCTTATACTCCCACCCAATAGGTTAGGACGCAATGACTCGATTTTTAGAAAGAATCCCTGAAGGGAGCTTACTTTTTGCCCCAATGGAAGGAATCACTGATGAGCCTTACCGCTTAGCACTCAATGAAGCTTTTCCTGAGTGGGATCATTACTATACAGATTTTTTAAGAATTCCATCTGTTGGAATGTATCAAAATTCAAAAATCTCTGATCACTTTGGTGAAAACATCTTTAAAAATAATGCTCTAAAAAAGAAAACCAGTTTTCAGATCCTTACTTCCCACCGAGCTCAAACGAAAGAACATATCGAAAAAATCAAAGCACTTGGCTTTGATTACCTCGACTTAAATCTTGGTTGTCCAAGCAAGAAAGTAAATGGTCACAAAGGCGGAGCTTATCTTTTAAGTGATCTGCCTGCTCTTAAAGAAATTCTCATGATCATTAGAGAAAACTTCAAAGGT
>JAONMX010000148.1 GCA_028378565.1 Bacteriovoracaceae bacterium | reverse complement strand
CTTACTTCCTTTCAAAAAAGAAATTGTGTCCCAAAAAGTCTTCTTTCTAGGACATGGAAATTATTTGGATATTGTAAAAGAACCTCTAGATAGATTAAAGGTATGCTAAAAGACTAAAGGAGGTTTGGAGCAAGCCACTTCCTGACCTCTTCCAAAGTCATTCCTTTTTTCTTTGCATATGGAATTAATTGAGTGTCATCAACTTTTCCTAAGTTAAAATACTTACTATCTGGATAGGCCATGTAAAACCCACTAACTGAACTAGCAGGGTTCATGGCCAGTGATTCGGTTAAAGAAACGCCAATTTTTTCGTCAGCATTTAAAAGCTTCCAAATAGTCCATTTTTCAGTGTGATCGGGACATGCTGGGTAGCCTGGAGCTGGTCTAACACCTTTATATTTTTCTTTTATAAGATCTTCCATAGATAAGTTTTCATTCTTACCAAAGCCCCAGTCATCACGAACTTTCTTATGCAGAAGTTCTGCAAACGCCTCAGCTATACGATCCCCAATAGCTTTAACTAAAATACTATTATAATCATCCTGATCAGCTTCAAATGTTTTTGCATATTCTTCAACTTCTTTTCCTGCTGTAACAACAAAAGCTCCACAGTAGTCATTGTATCCTCTAGGTGCCACAAAATCCGCTAAACTTTTTTGTTCAGACTTTCCTGTTTGCTGTCTAAGAAAATGTAACGATTCAATTTTCTGAGTCATCTCAGGGTCTTTGTATAAATGAACAGAGTCGTCTTCAGAATGAGCAGGCCATATTCCATAAATTGCTTTTGGTTTGAAAATATTTTCTTTGGCTATCTTTTTAAGCAATGTTTGAGCATCATCAAAAAGTTCTTTAGCCTGCTTACCATACTTATCATTCTCAAGAATTTTTGGATAGGTTCCTTTTAGTTCCCAAGTCCAAAAGAAGGGAGACCAGTCGATGTAAGGAATAATTTCTTCAACAGAGATATTCGTAATTTCATGAACACCAGTTTTACTTGGTTTGAACATTTCAATATTATCCCAATTAATTTGAGGAGCTTTCTTCTTGCACTCATTATATTTAATCAACACTTTCTCAGGTTCATTATCAAATGCTTCTTTGATTCGTACCTGATTTTCTTGTAGCTCTTTTGTATATTGATCTCTAGTTTTATCAGAAAGTAATTTTTGACATACTTCTACTACTAATGAGGCGTCACCAACTTGGCAGACTGGACCATGGTAGTGTGGGGCGATTTTTATAGCGGTATGTTTTTTAGATGTGGTTGCACCACCAATAAGAAGAGGTACATCAAAACCTTGTTTTTCCATTTCTTTTGCATTAAAAATCATTTCATCTAGGGATGGGGTAATGAGACCTGAAAGACCAATAACATTGGCCCCAATCTCTTTTGCTGTTCTTAGAATCTCATCACATGAGACCATAACCCCAAGATCAACAACTTTGTAGCCATTACAGGCCAAGACAACACCAACAATATTTTTTCCGATATCGTGAACATCACCCTTCACAGTAGCGATAAGGAATATTCCTTGTGCTTTTTGGTTAGGGTTCAATCTCTTTTCTTCGTCCATAAAAGGTTCAAGATAGGCGACAGCTTTTTTCATAACACGAGCTGATTTTACTACCTGAGGTAAGAACATCTTTCCTTGTCCAAAAAGATCTCCTACTACTTTCATGCCTTCCATTAGAGGGCCTTCAATAACATCTAGTGGTCTACCAAGTTCTTTACGTGCTTCTTCAGTATCCTTTTCAATAAACTCAACAATACCTTGTATGAGTGAATAAGTGATACGATCTTGAAGTTCTTTTTCTCGCCACTCAAGATTGTTTCGATCTTTCTTCTTACTTTGGCCTTTAAATTGCTCGGCATAGTTTATTAAGTCATCTGTTGCTTCGGGATGCTTATCAAAGAGAACATCTTCTACTTTTTGTTTTAATTCTGGCTTAATGTCTTCATATACTTCCAGCATACCCGCGTTAACAATTCCCATGTCTAGACCGGCTTTTATGGCATGATAGAGAAAACAACTATGCATTGCTTCTCTAACAACATTATTTCCTCTAAAACTAAAAGAGATATTTGAGACACCGCCACTCGTTAAGGCACCTGGGCATACTTCTTTAATTTCTCTTACCGCTTCAATGAAGTTGATAGCATACTGATTATGTTCTTCAATTCCTGTGGCAACCGTAAGAATATTTGGATCAAAAATGATATCTCTTGGGTCAAAATTAACTTCATTAACGAGTATGTCATAAGCTCTTTTGCAGATACTTA
>JAONMX010000147.1 GCA_028378565.1 Bacteriovoracaceae bacterium | reverse complement strand
ACGTTAAAATGATGGCGTGAAAGAATAGAGATATCAGAAGAGTAAGCTTTAGCTTTCCCTTTACTGATCTAAAAAATTTAAATTTATCATCTTTCATAATCTTTCCTCATCTTCCCTATCGGGAAAACAAGAAAAGAGATTAATGAATTGCTATTTTTAGGTAATATTTGCCGGTTTATTGATTGTTATAGAAATCATCCTCTTCTAGTATGTTATTAATACTACTTGGCTTTTCATCTGGCTTATAAACCTTTTCTTCTGCTTCTGAGCCTGGCTCCGTGCCATCAACAAAAGACTCCATAAAAGGCTTATCGAAGTTTGATTTAACAGGTTTCCCAGTTTCTTTATCAACTTTAACATTCACAATACCAATAGGGACTCGAAACTCCCTTTCACCGTATCTTTTTATGCTTTCTTTCATGTATCCCTTCCAAATTGGAAGTGAGGCCTTTGCTCCAGTTTCTGGCCAACCAATAGTACTATTGTCATCAAAGCCTGTCCAAACACCTGTTGAAACATTTGAGCTAAAACCTATAAACCATGCATCCACATAGTTATTTGTTGTACCTGTCTTTCCACCTAAATAAAGAGAAACCTCTCTAGCCGAGCGACCTGTTCCATGTAAAACAACGCCTCTTAGAAGATTCGTCATCAAATAAGACAATCGAGGGTCATAAACCTGATCTCCACCCAGTGTAACAAGGAATTGATTCACCTTTTTTTCTGTTGGGGTAGCTTCTGGCTTTTCAACCTCATCAGTTTCAGTAACAGGTTCTTCTGTAGCAATTGGTGTTGGTATACTTACGTCCGGAAGATCTTCATCGCTTTGCTCTTCCATAAACTTCTGATTTCCAAAGCGATCCATAACGGAAACTATAGACTTTGTTTTTATTTTCTTTCCACCGTTAGGAAAAATCCCATAGGTTTTTACAATATCAACAAGGGTGACGCCAAAGCTTCCTAATGCAAGCGATAAGTCCTCATCAAGTTTTGCATTGAAACCAATCCTTTCAACAAAGTCTAAAATAAGTGAAACTCCGAGATCTTCAGCAATCTTAATTGTTGGAACATTTCTACTTTTCTCAAGGGAGTTACGTAACGTCATTGGTCCTTTATAACCACCATCATAGTTTCGTGGCTTCCAATTCAGTCCAGAGTCTACCCCACCAAGTGTTTCGGGCGAATCCATTATAATTGTAGAGGGTGTATATCCATTCTCTAAAGCAGCCGCAAAAAGAATAGGCTTAAATGCCGAACCTGGTTGTCTCTTAGATTGTATGGCCCTATTAAATTGAGATTTCCTAAAATCATATCCACCAACAAAACTGATAATCTCTCCGGTAGCATGATTGACGGAGACTAACGCTCCTTGAGCCTCTGGGTATTGATCCAACTCTAAGCGAAGATATTTTTGTTGTAAGAGAAGTTTTAATTGTTTCTTAAACTTCTTGTTAAAGTTATCTCTTCGGTCTTTATAAACTAATCTGGTAATTTTTGAGTCTTTATCTAAGATCTTTACAAAGATCACATCATTTTTTTTCAAAATAGTCGAAGGCCTTAAGACAAAAGGGTGGTACTTTCTTTCATCAGTAATCTCTCTTTCATGGGCCCAGCGAAAGCCTTCATAAGGAATGATTCCTCTAACACCATTAATGGAAACATAAACAAGTCGATGATAATCATCCACATACTCAACGACAGCTTTATACAAAGATGTTTCATTAAGTAGATTAACGTATTTATCCTCCGGATAATATCCCGGATACAACCGAGAATTTTTGAGCTCCATTCTTATTTCTTCATCATACGTAATCGTTTTTTGAAACTCTTCTTCATCAAAAGTAATTTCATAAACGCGTTTATGGTCTTTATTTATAGTAAAGTATTGGCTTTTTTCTCTATATGTTTTCTTTCTATTTTCAATAAAGGTTGGTTTCCATTTATCTAACTCCAACGTACCAATGGGACCTTTAAACCCTTGTCGCTTATCAAGTTCTTCGACACCTTTTTTAACTTTCTGTTCTGCAACTTTTTGAAGATCATAATCTAGAGTTGTCTGAACTTTATATCCACCTGTTAAAAATTCATCCTCACCAATCTTTTTAATTACCCGTTGTCTTACCCAGTCTGTAAAGTAACCGGCCTTAAATTCATTAAATTCTCTCAAGCGAAACTTTGTTTCCTCTACGAGAGCATTATCATACTCTTCTTTAGTGATTTTATTATTACTGATTAATCTTTTAAGAACATACTCTTGTCTAATTTTCGCTCTATCGGAATTAACGTAAGGACTATAACGTCCCGG
>JAONMX010000146.1 GCA_028378565.1 Bacteriovoracaceae bacterium | reverse complement strand
ACCTTCTATTAAAATGGACTTCTTAGTATAACCAGATTTCGCTAGGTATTTCTTACGTAGCATTTCTAATACATTGATATTTTCGACTTCCTGGAGAAAGATAATATGAGGATGAACATCTTCTTGCAGGATAACGTCAGCTAAACGCTCCATTTTTCGGTCAAGAATTTTAGGGCTCCAGTCATTGTATAAGCACTCATCTCGCCATCGCTTTACTTTGATTCCCTCACACTCTGCTTGATGAGCAAGGCCTTTTTTATCCTCGATTGGTAGGTAGGAAAGGTCGTTCTTACCTCTGTCGTGAACAGTATCAAATAGGTTCTCTACATTGTATGTAAAGAGAACAATGTCATCTTTTTGAGTGTTGAATTGCCCTGTGGAACAGGATACTAGTAAGATAGCTAGGACATATGTCTGTAAAAACTTCACCTTTTCACCTCTGTTGTTGAGATCATTTCAAATTTCACATAACATCCAACTAATTTTTGAATTAGTAAAGAATATTAAATAACGTTTTTAAAAAGGTTGACCATGAGAGCTCTTAAAATTTCTTTAGTTACATTTGTAATAAGTATGAGCTCGTTTGCTGCAACTTCTCTTTATGATCGAAATAGTGAAGGTGGGGGAAGTAGTTGGAGTCCTTGGAGAACAAGTCTATTTAGTTTAGCAAGCCGGCCAGTAAACAATCCAGATGAGGGTAGAACTCAGATTAGCACATATAATTATTTTAGTGTTGATTACAAATTAGATGGTGGGAGAAAGTACTCAATTCGTCCTGTTTTCTTCTATGAAACTTCAGGTTGGAATGATTATGGTGAATATAAGAAACCAAAAGCAGAAATAGGTGATCTCTATGTTCAGTATGTTGACTATGATCTGGCCTATCTCCCAGGTGACGTTGCTTTATCTGGACAGTTTAGAGTCCATCTTCCAACAAGTAAGCAAAGTAAAAAAATTAATCAAATCGCAAAGCTTGAAGGTGTTTTTACATTTGAAAGACTGCTCGCAAAAATGTGGTCAATAAATTATGAAGTTAGACCAAAGTACTATATCCAAAGTCAGACTAGTTACCTTAATGAGTTTACTTATTCACGAGGAAGTAGAGCTGGTGAGCAAGGTGGTTCTGTTTCTCAAAATAAAGAATATGAAATTGAGCATTCAATCGAATTGGAAAAGAAGTTTAATAAGCTTTTTGGAATGGCCGTTTCTGTTGGTATGGAACATCAGGGTTGGCATGCCAGTTCTGTTAATGAGCGTCCTGAAGCAAGGCACTCTGATGATTTAATTCTTGGAGTAAGTGGCGTTTTTGATGTTCACCATAAAGCAAACTTCATTCTATCGATTCAAAACTCAGCTCCTGTTCACAATGCAAAACAAAATTATAAGGCATTTCGATCAGACGAAGTTGATGTAAGCTTGCTTTCATTCATTAGATTCTAATAATTCATTAAAAAGTTTTCAATACTGCTCTTTCTTGTCACAATATTAGTGGAGGCAAGAATGAGCAAAAAATATGCATTAGTAACTGGAAGTTCTTCGGGTCTAGGTTTTGAAATCGCCCAATATTTACTAGAAGAAAACTTCACCGTCTTTGGTGGTAGTCGAAGAGGCACTGATATCTCCCATCCAAATTTTATTGATCTTGAACTTGATGTAACAAGTGAAGATTCCGTCGTTGATTTTTTTGACGAAGTCGGAAAAGACACTGTTGCTCTCAACTTAATTGTTAATAATGCCGGAATCTTTGAGATGGGCAGTGTGGTTGAAACAGAATCCTCAGTGTTCAATGATCATCTGAAGACTAATGTATTGGGAGTCTTTCATATATTAAAACATAGCTTTGATTTCTTGATTGAGGATAAAACACATATTATCAATATCTCTTCTATTGCTTCAAAAAAAGGATTTCCAAATGTAGCTGCTTATTGTGCTTCTAAGTTTGCACTAAACGGCTTAATCGAAAGTACAAGAGAGGAATGGAAATCAATGGGCATTCGTTTTTCTAACCTCATGCCTGGTGCTATTGATACACCATTATGGGAAACCATTTCAGATGACTTTGAAAGAAGTAAGATGCTTGATCCTGATGATTTTATCCATGTGTTTGATATGATTATTAAGGCTCCGGTGGAAATGCAATTTCCTGAAGTCACCTTTCTTCATAAAAGTGGAGCCCTTAAATAATGGAGACAGTTAACTTAAGAAAGTTTTATCTCTTCAGTTTAGTTCCTATCCTTGTTCTACTTGGAATTATTTCCTTTGTGAGAATTGTCCCTCCGATTGTTATTATCGCTACTCTTGTTGGTT
>JAONMX010000145.1 GCA_028378565.1 Bacteriovoracaceae bacterium | reverse complement strand
TTCAACTCGATAAAGGATCAGAGATTTTTGTTCAAGGTCGAGAAAACGAAAGATCATTTAAAACTGATTCAGGTGAAACCAAAACCTATTCAGAAACGAATGCTCGACTTGTGGGATTTACTAATGTTTAAGGGCAAAAGACCAGACTCCAAATGGCTTACAACCAATGAGGCAGTTAAATACCTTGGGCGAACCAAGAATGCGTTGTGGCTTATGGTCAGTCGTGGATATTTAGAAAAGAGAAAATGGCACGGTCGATTATATTTCAAAAAGTCAGAATTAGATAATTTGATCGAGCAATCTACCTGTTAAAAGGAGTGAGGTATGGCAATTACGGAAATAAATAACGAACAAGGCATAAGACAGTTTTCTGTTTACGTTAACATTAGAAGTAGTTCCATGCCTCATATTCGTTTGCAAAAAAGAATTAAAGGTCTTGAAACAAAAGCAGAAGCAATGAGAAAGGAGAGGACACTTATAAAGGAATTGTCGTCCAAGGTTGCTGAGCGAGAGGGGCATGGCTTAACTTGGAGAATGATTATCCAGCGATGGGCCGAAACTGTTTCGGAGGAAGGTTATCAATATAAAACATATAACCCTGCAACCATAAAAGACCATGTATCTATGATGCATACATGGACAAAAGACTGGCTAGATCGTCCTGCTTCCCAGATCACAAGGGGAGAAGGAAGGCAAGTTTTAGATTCTATCCTTAATGAAGATCGATCAAAGAGTTTTCAAAAGAAGGCTAAGAATACAATCAATATGATCTATAACTGGGCCATTGAAGAAAGGTTTATTCGTGGTGTTCACAACAGTCCTGTTCATGGATTAAGGATTATCATCAAAGAAGATAAGCGTCCTGAGATTCTAAAAAAAGATGAAATACGAAAGTTGCTTTTTGAAGCAAAGGCTCAAAACCACTTATGGTATCACATTTGGGCAGTCGCCTTACTTTCTGGAATGAGAAATGGTGAACTCTATGCACTCAAGTGGGGTGACATTGATTTTGATAATAGAATGATCACTGTCCAACGGGCCTACAACAGAAGATTCAATACCTTTAAAAGCACCAAAGCTGGATATTGGAGAAGTGTTCCTATTTCGGATGAGCTTAAGACAGTACTACTTGAATTAAAGTCTAACTATAAAGATGACTTTGTTTTGCCTCGAATTTCAATTTGGAAGATAGGTCAACAAGCAAAAGTATTAAAAGAGTTTTGCAAGTCGATTGGACTACCAGAGATTAAGTTCCACACATTGAGAGCTTGTTTTGCGACCCAACTAATTGGGTCAGGTATTGAGCCTGTTAAAGTAATGAAAATTTGTGGCTGGAAGGATTTAAAAACGATGGCCTATTATTTGAGACTTACTGGGATTGATGAGAGGGGAGCTACTGAAGGACTTCGCTTTCTTCCAAGGGGAGAGATTAATGTTTCATTAGTGAACTTTGCATAAAGGTTGTACTAGGAATCATTTAAGGTGGGCCAATAAATATTGTTTGAATAGAATCGTCCAGTATGTTAAAATACATATGCTTTCGGACATGGGCTGAGAGGGTTACCTTAGTAAAGTCAAGGACAATTTGACATGCGTCAAATACATCCATGACGGCTCCAATGATACTCAGGATAATAACTACAATGTTATGACCTCCAGTGTCTAAAGTGCTGTTACTATTGTAACATACAAGATTAAAGCAGGGTTCTTCGAAAGAAGCTGATGGTGAAGCTAGTGATATGTACATCCATGACGATTAGTGAGTAACCGATTGAACATTAAGGGCTGTCCTATAGCATTACCCTAGTGCTAGGTCCTTAACGGTAATATTTATGGCCTTTAAACCTAAGGCAGATGGCTGGTTTAAGCCAAAGTCGTACCTTCATTTTGATACTCCACTTAAAGATAGTGATGAGAAGCGAATATTAAAATTTGTCACAGACCCAGATAAAGTTTCCAAGCATAGCTTTTATCCATTTATTACTTATGAAGTAACAAAGTATAAAATGTTTTCTGATGAGACTTCTGGTCTCAGGTATTTAGATGACTCAAATTTTCGGCCTTTATCATATGCAGCTCATTTAGATTCACAGATTTACTCCTATTACGCAAAAATTCTCTCTGACTTTTATGAAAAGAAATTGCTAACAAATGGAATTTCTGAAAATGTTTTAGCATTTAGAAAGCTTGAAAATGATAAAGGTGAGCCCAAGTGCAATATCCATCTGGCAAATGATGCGTTTGAAAAAATTAAAGAGATCAAAAATTGTAAAGTATATGCTTTCGACATGAAAAGTTTTTTTGATAATTTAAATCATGATTGTCTTAAAAAATCTTGGTGTGATTTATTGGAT
>JAONMX010000144.1 GCA_028378565.1 Bacteriovoracaceae bacterium | reverse complement strand
CAACTGAAGCGATACTCCTAAAAAAAGACTGACCTGTTTGATACTCATAAACAACATTAGAGCTGTAGGTAAAACCCATAAGTACTAAGGCCATCGCAACCTTTTTAGTTGAAAACTTCATTCTTCCTCCTAGAGTGTATAAACACAGTAGTAATTACAAGAATGAGGCCAATAAAAGAGTCCTGATTTTAACTAGTTAATGTAAGAAGGTGAGTACTTAGTTCAACAGTGTCTAAACTTTAGTCACTGGAACAAGAGAAGCTACTAGAGGTTTTCGATCTTCTGCATCTGATCGTCAAAAACTGTTTGCATTTTCTTCATCAGCATAACTTCTTGTTGATATCTCATCATTTCAATTTTCTTTTTAACAAGGAGTTCATTTTGCTTTTCAAGTTTTTTACGAATTAATTTTAACTTTTGTGCTGGAGTTAATGGCTTCTGCTCAAACTCACCAGAAATATTGATTGTTTGATTAGAAGTCACTTGAGCTGTGTTGGCCATTGTGAATACAGAGCTTAAAATTAGCATTGATGCTATGATTACTTTCATGGTTATTCTCCAAAATTATTAACTCCTAGAGTCATATCAAAAAATGATTCACTTTGTAAACATTTTTAGTATTGTGCTGAGTTATTTCTTTAAAGGAGCAAACTTCTTTATTTTATCAAGTATAGTTTTAAAGTTTTCTATGTCTGATATGTATTCATTAGCACCAGCTTGCATAGTGTCTAGTACCTCTTGAGCATCCTTATTCTTACTTAGATATAAAATAGGCATATTCTCTTTATCCTCAATATCTCTGGCCAAGCTTAAGACTTCTTTACCGGCCATGTCTTCCATATCTTCAAAGATGGCCAACATGCGATAGCGAAAACCGTTCTCCTGTGCCATTTCTAGTAGGTGAATAATATGAAAACCGCCAGTAGACATCTCAGTTTCGTAGCCTAACATCCGTAAGCGCGAAGAAGTATTATTCCTACGGTTGATATTCTCATCTGCTATGAGAATCGTATTTTTAAAGTCTTTAAGTGATTTAGCCATGAGGATGATTATATAGGATTGTACTAACGGTGCGAAGTGGCAAAATAAAATTTAAAGGGAATAGATGGAGCGGGTGATGGTATGTCACCCAACTCTATGTAATTCTTAAGGTTTTGATTTCTTGGTAACCAAAAGTAACCTAGTTTGTCTTATATTACCCATTTTAGAATAATGATACAACATTATTTTCTTCTATATAATCAGGTAATTCTATGCCTAATGCCTCAGTAGCTCCTTCCACATCTTTAGCAATCATTCTTAGATATTTCATCGTTGTTTTGATGTTAGCGTGACCGACAATTTTCATAACTTTTGCCAGTGGTACATCCTTTATTAACATTTGCGTGATGAAGGTTGCTCTAAGGTCGTGAAAGCCAATTTTTGTGATTCCAAGCCCATTACAAAATTCTCTAATGATCTTTGCTTGATCTCCCTGTATGCAACTATTGGGCCTTGGCAGGACATGAGTGCCAGTGCATTTTAGCTTGATTTCAGTGAGGAGTTTCTTCAGTGAACTTGAAATTGAAATACTGCGCGTAAGACTACTCTTAGTTGGCCCAATACCATTTTTTGAACTCCAACTTTTATTTACTGAGATATAGTTATTTTCAAAATCTATATCAGACCATAAAAGCGCATTGAGTTCTCCTGATCTCATTCCTGTCATAACAGCTACCGCCCAAATCTCATAATAAGGATGAGATTTATTAAATGCATTATGAAGTAGGATTTTGACCTCTTCATGGTTAAGGCACAACTTTTTCTTTTCAGCGACTTTAACTTTAACACCAACAGCAGGGTTTGAATTTATAAGCCCTTCTTCAACGGCCATATTAAAAATTCTTTTAACCTGTTTTAAAATTGATCGTCTTGTTTCATCGCTGACACCAGTGATCCCTTGAAAGATGACTGCATGAACGTCACCTTTTCTTATTTGATCTAATAGCTTGTTTTTGAAGTGAGGTAATACCCACTTATCAAGGTTTCTTCTATAGCCCATAATTGTTGAATTTCTAAACTCAAGTGTCATTCTTCTTATACATTCATCTACCCATTCATCCCATCTAAGGACTGCTGGTAAATCTTTAAGCTTAAGAAGTTCCATTTTTAACTCAAGTTCAACACGCTTTGCTCTGGCCTCAGAAGAAATACCTTTTCTCTTTCTGTTGACCTGTTTTCCAAAGGCGTTTCGATCCTTTACATGGACTCTATAAAGATGCTTGCCGTTTTCTTCGTATTTGTGAATTGCCATAATTAAACCTCCATTTGACTGAAGGATGACAACAGGCCTGAAACTCTAAATCGTAATTCTTGATC
>JAONMX010000143.1 GCA_028378565.1 Bacteriovoracaceae bacterium | reverse complement strand
TTAGATTTTCTTTTTCTTTATCAGGTGAGCTTTCGCCTTTTTCCCAATTACTAGAAATGGAGTCCATAACATTATTAAAGCTATCATCCTTAGTTTTTCTTGAAGCTTTCTTTGGTTTTTTATCTCTCGGCTTAATAGTACTTAAAAGCTCGTTAACATCCATTAGTTATTCTCCGTACTTTTTTGAACGATTTCTCTTGTTAGCCTTAGAGTCTCTTTATAAGCTTTTCCCCTATTTTCTAGTCGGCCACTTTTTTGAGCTTTCCTAAAAGCAGATGCTTCTGGAATTAATGTATTCAATAAATTTCCATCTAATTCTTTCAGTTTTGAAATTTCTTCATATGCAGTAGTTTCATTTTTTGCAAATTTAGTTATAAGAAAGTCTAAGTGTATATCTGTTTTTAATCTCGAATTAATACCTTGCACTACTTTAGAAACTTGTTCTACTCCATCAATCTCCCATTCAACTAAAGGAACTGGACAGATCACTCGGTCACTAGAAGCTATACAAGCAATATTAATTGATGAGAAACTTGGATTAGTGTCAATAAGAATAAAGTCATAATCTAAATCATTAACAAGGTCTCTAATTAATGTCGCAGGATTGTATGTAAAAGTTGAATCTGAAAGAATTAAGTCTATTCTTGAGCAATCAGAATTAGCAGTAATGAGATCAAGATTTTCACGAATATTTTTTCTAATATCTAATATATCTTTTTTGTTATCAAAAACATCAAATAAAGAGTGTTGACCTTTTTCACCCAATAGACTTTTTGTTGTGTTTGATTGAGAGTCAGTATCTATAACAAGTACTTTGTAACCGATATCGCTTAAGTTTCTAGCTTGCGAAAGAATTGTACTTGTTTTACCTACTCCACCTTTCTGGTTTGCAATAGTAATGATTTGTGTTTTTTGAAGTTTGAAATTTTCTTTTTGTAAAATCTCTCTTAAGGCTGCATTTGAAAAATACTTTGCACTGCCTTTTTGAAATATAAGACTCTCGTAGTCGTCTCTTTCTTTAAACTGTGAAATAAGTGACTCTAGCTGGCCTTTAGTTTTATTAAAGAAAACACCAACATTTGACCGATTAAGCATTAAGCCCTCCATGACATTTTTTTTGCTACTGTTAAATTTTTGTCTTATTTGAAATCTATGTCAAGTGTCATTTTTTCATGCGATGAAATTTTTAGAGAAAAATAGACCTTAATATTAAAACAAGACTGTACTACGTCAATAAAACTGGACTACGTCAACAAGACTGGACTACGTCAACAAGACTGGACTACGTCAACAAGGCTAGACTACGTCAACAAGTCTAGACTACGTCAACAAGGCTAGACTACGTCAACAAGACTGGGGCCACCTCCACCCAAAACTGGACTACGTCAACCAAAGTGGAGGTAGTTTCATTTTAGTCAAAGGCCGTCAGCATAACTATGTGCAGGTGAGGCGAATCACTCCGTACCCAATTTAAGGCAAAAACCTGTGCAAGCTATTGGGCGAGAAGTGAGGTGAGCGATCGACGGAGTCGTGGATTGTATTTCACTGGCCAGCTAAGGCCTTTAACTTAGCTCTTAAGCGGAAATATACATTCCTATAGGTGTAAACCCTAGCTTAAGGTAAGACCACGTTAAAATGGGGATTAAGAGGCCCTATGGAAAAAGAGCATACACTCTAAAACGTGCGAGAAAAAAGAGAGCGTAAAAACAGCGAAAAACTTTTATCACTATTCGCCTGACTCTCTTGGTTTCGCTTACTCAAAAATCATGGATTGCGATGTGTCAAAGTTTAGATAATTATTTATTAAAAAGTTTAAACAGATTCGCTTCTTTAATTCTAGTTATGTTTGTTGCTCTAAGCCCTTTTTGACCTGCAGCAACTTCAAAAAGCAAAAGTTCACCTACATCAAGATATATACGTTCTTTCTTATTGGTAACTAAATCCCTTACACTAACTTGACGTCCTCCTCCAGCTAAAGCTATAGGAATCCTCTTGCTTTAGCTGGAGGAGGACGTCAACAGAAAATGTTAGCAAATTACTTTCAAGAATATATTTAAAATATAAATCAAAATTAAATAGCTTGAAAGTGCCCTAGCAAAACTTAAAAGTTTTACGTCGGGTTTTAAAAAATACTTTAAGCATCACCGTTGCGATGCCAAATAACGGGCCATATTGTTTCCGTGGGTAATACTAACCCCACGGGGTGCTTCGCACCTGGATTTTCGCTTTCGCTTTGGCCCTTGGGCCCACGCTTCACAAAATCCTTTTAATCATCCTGATAATTAGCTTTAAAAACGATAAAATAGACACAGCTATGCCATATCTAACAAATAGATTAAAAAAATTAGAAAATCCTATGTAATTTCTT
>JAONMX010000150.1 GCA_028378565.1 Bacteriovoracaceae bacterium | reverse complement strand
CAATGCAGGAAAAATATGAATGGGGAGAAAGCTTATATTATTATCTCGCCGCAAATTATGAAATACATCCAACATTTGTTCAACAGATGCTTTCGTGTGGGTACTACGATTCTCAACAAATATTTAATGCACTTTCATCTTTAAAGTCTATTCAATCCACATCATTTCAAAATGATCTTTTAAAAAGTGCAGTAATAAGTGAGACTCAATCTCTAGAGGGAACTTGGAGTCCTGATAATTGGGCCAAGGATAGAGATATTCTTGTTTTAGCAAATGGAAATGGCCTGAAGGAACATGCTGAAGCAGTAAAGAGATATATTCAAGCTAACAACCCAATTGTTATTAGTTTAAATACTAACAAATTTATTGAGCCGGAGCTGATTTCTGCTTTTGCTGTTTGTACTCAAGAGCGCTTACTTTTAGAATATCAAAAATATAGTGCTTTTAACCGTCCAATTATTATGCCAATGAACGAAATGCCAAAACCGATAATTGATCGATTGGGAAATATTGAAATATTAAATTATGGTAGAGCTATTGTGGAAGATTGTCTTGATGCTCAAGAAACAGGTTGTAAAATTCCTTATTCTTTAGTTGCTCCATATGTTTTTTCAATTGCGATTCGTTCTAGGGCAAATCGAATATTGCTGGCAGGGTTTGATGGTTTTGGAGTAAATGATCCTAGACAAAAAGAAATGGATAATGTTTTTGATCTCTATGAAAAATGTGAAAATAAAATTCCGATGATTTCACTAACACCTTCATATTATCAAATTGCTCAAAGTTCTATTTATTCACCTGAGATTTAAATGAAAAAAGCTATTGTTATTCCCGCACGTTTTCAGTCAACAAGATTTCCTGGAAAGCCTCTAGTCGATTTACTAGGTAAATCTATGATTCAAAGAGTTTATGAAATTTGTTCAGAAGTGATTGGGAAAGAAAATGTATATGTTGCAACTGATGATGAAAGAATTGAAAAGCATTGCTTAGATAAGAAACTCAATGTTGTCATGACATCAAGTAGTTGTCTCACTGGAACAGATCGAGTTTATGAAGCATCTCTCAAAATTGATGCGGATATTTTTATTAATGTTCAAGGTGATGAACCTTTGATTAAGAAAAGTGATATTCAAGCAATTATATCTCAAGCAGATAAGTCACCTGAAGCAATTATTAACGGAATGGGAAAGATCAAATCAGAAAAAATTTTTTTCAGCACAACAGTTCCAAAAGTAGTGTTTGGTCCAAGTAATAAACTTCTTTATATGAGTCGTGCTGGGATACCAGCTACAAAAGAGTTAAAGTTTGAATGGGGTTATCGTCAGGTTTGTATTTATTCTTTTCCTTCTAAGGCCCTAAAAGATTTTTATGAATATGGAAAAAAGACTCCTTTAGAGCAAGTAGAAGATATTGAAATTTTGAGATTTATAGAACTTGGTTATGAAGTCGAAATGGTTGAAGTTTCTTCAGATTCTGTAGCGATTGATACTGAAGAGGATAGAGATAGAGTAATTGAAATTTTAAAGGGAATTGAAAATGATTGATTTTGATAAGTATGATTCATTTTTTTTTGATTGTGATGGCGTCATTCTAGATTCCAATAAAATTAAAACTGAAGCATTCTATGATATTGCTCTTCCTTATGGAGAGAATATCGCTAAAGACTTTGTTGAATATCATAAGGCCAATGGGGGGGTTTCCCGTTTTGAAAAATGCCGCTACTTAATAGAAGATTTGGTAGGTCAAAGTGGAAATCAGGAAAGTATTGATGATGCGGTGCAAAGGTTTGCTGTATTAGTTAAAGAGCGTCTAATTAAATCGGCTGAAGTTGAGGGTGTTACTCAATTGCTTCAAAAATTAAAAGGTAAGAGAGTATATGTGATTTCTGGTGGCAAACAGGAAGAATTAAGAGAAGTATTTGAAATCAGAGGGCTTTCTAGGTTCTTTACTGCCATTTATGGAAGTCCTTCTACTAAATATGAAATTATTGAAGCGTTAAAAAAGAGTGAGGTATTTCAATCACCAATCTTTTTTGGAGATTCAAAGATTGATTACGAGGTTGCCTCTCATTATCAAATGGACTTCGTCTTCATTTACGGAGTGTCTGAATTTAGAGGCTGGAAACAATATTTCGATAATAAGAAAGTGACAATCCTACAAAACTTTTCAAGTAATTAATATTGATGTTAGAGTGCTTAGCTTAAGTGATATATGAGGAATAATGTGCTGAAACGTAGCGTTAAGAAAATATTAGCAAAGACTGAGA
>JAONMX010000142.1 GCA_028378565.1 Bacteriovoracaceae bacterium | reverse complement strand
TATTTATGGGCTTATTTAAAGCTTTATCAAAACCTAATTTCTTATATAACTCTAAATCCTTTGGTGAACTATTTGCACTTATCACAAAGAAAGAAGTCTCAGTATTATTCACTTTTTTATCAATCTTTTTCATCTCTTTTAAAACTTGATCTCCAGTCATGCCAGGCATTTTCATATCAAGAAAGACATAGTCATAACTATTTTCTTTATATAATGATAAACCTTTTTTGCCATCGTTAGCATAGTCTAAATTAACCTCAACTCCTTTAAGCATAACTTTAAACAAGAGATTCATATCTTCACTATCATCAACAAGTAACAAGTTGGGTACGTAGTTCTCTTCTTCAGCAACTTCATCAAAGTTTGAAATCAAGTTATCTCTATCAACTTCAATACTATCTTCATTGCCCAGAAGAAACCCAATTGAAGAAGCAAGCATATCTAAATCAAATGGTTTACTAACAAGTTTTGTTACTTTTAGTTTTTCAATAAGATCATGGGGAAGGGAAGAAATATTGGCAGACATCAGTAGAATGGGTATATCTGCATTTTCGCTTCTAATAAGCCTTGTTAAGGCCATTCCATCCATTTCTTGCATTCTAAGGTCAGTTATCACTAAGTCCACATCATATTTTTTAAATAAGAAAATGGCCTCAGTACCACCTTCTGCAGAGATTGCGTTATAGCCATACTTCTCGAGCATTTCCATAATGAGCTCACGTATAACTTCTTCTTCATCAACAACGAGAATGGTTTTCTTCTCAACATCAACATATCTCTCACTAGCAACACCAATAGCTGGATAAAGAATTTTATTTATCTCTTCTAAATAAGCTTCAAAATTATTATCTTTAGGTAAAAGCTGATGGACACTACCAACTTCACGAATATAACTTTTTTCACTTATAAATTCAGATGTAGCAACGATTGGAATATCATGCCAAGCTTCCTTGTTAGAAAAGGCAATTAATTCAGCAGAATCATCTTCTTTAGACTTATCAACATCGAATAGAATTATATCAGGGAGAAAAGCATTAACCCTATCACATAAGTTTTCAAAGCTTGCAAAAGAAATCACTCGATAATCACTTTGAGTAATAAACTGTGTGAGACTTTCTCTAAACTCATTATTCGTTTCATAAATATATATTAACGGTAACTCTTTTTTACTTGTTGATATATCAACGACATTAGTTTCGTGTGCTGTATCAGTAGCCTCAACAACTCTAGGAAGATCTATAAAAAGGTAGCACCATGCCCTTCTACAGACTCAACCATAATACTACCAGTATGTTTTCCTACAATATTTTCACAAATGGCAAGACCAAGACCAGTACCAATCTTACGATCACTTTCTCTTGCCTGTGAAAACTTATTAAAAATTGTTTTCAATTTAGATTTAGGGATCCCTGGACCATTATCTTCTATTTTGATTCTCAAAAAACTAGAGTTACCATCGACTTTTCTATTACTCTCAAATTTTTCAAGAATAATTTTAATTGTCCCATCTTTTGGAACAAATTTTAGGGCATTACCCACAACATTATTTATCACTTGTACAATTCGACCATAATCGGCCTTAATATTATATGTCCCATCAAAGTTAGTGATAAAAGAAATATTTTTCTCTTTTGCTTTGATATCCAAACTATCAAGGATCGTTTCAATCATTTCGTTAACATTAAAAACATCAAAATCAAGCTTGATACCACCTTCCATCCGAGCAAGATCAAGAAGGTCAGTAATTAAATTTAGAGCATATCGTGCATTTGTCTTAGACCTTCTTACCAAGTCTTTGATTTGACTATTCCCTTTTACAGCAGCTTCTTCTAATAAGATATCCATACTTGTTTCAACAATAGCTAACGGATTCTTTAAGTCATGACTCACGATCGCTAAAAGTTCATCTTTATCTTTTGCCATTGTTTCAATTTCTTCATTCTGCCTTTTAATATCATCAAGTAACTGACTTTTTGAGTTCAGTGCTTTTTCTGCCTGATCTCGAGCTTCACGAATTGTCCTCTCGCTTTTTCTTAGAACTCTTGCCCTTTCATTGACTTGTCTTATCATTCCTTGAAAAGTAAGTGCTAATGTACCAATCTCATCAGATGAATTAACTTTTATGTTGATATCACTCTCACCTTGGGTATATCTTTTTGCACTATCTGTAATAGTATTTAGATTTTTTAAAAGGTATTTGACTACGTACCAACCGACAAATGCCGTTAGTAAAATAAGTAAGAAACTTATAGCGATTGACTGAGACCTTATGAATTTTAAACCACTTAATATTCGGTTATAGGAACTAAAAATCGCAAAACCTATTTGAATGTTAGGGTGTGAAGGTGGCGTAACAAACTTTGCCACTAAAACTTTTTCATCAC
>JAONMX010000141.1 GCA_028378565.1 Bacteriovoracaceae bacterium | reverse complement strand
CTTTATAATAGAGAGCAAGCTGCTGATGATCCTCAAAAAAATGTACTCGTAAGAACCGTTGGCTTTGACGAAGAAGTAGAAGTTGATGTTTTTTCTTTTAAAGTGCACCGCAATGATATCTTTCTTAGTTGTTCTGACGGACTTCATGGAAAAGTGAGTGATCCGGATATCCTTCATATTATTAATAAATTTATACCAGAGCCTGCTAATGCAACTCAACAAGATGTGGATGATTGTTGTAAATTTCTTGTGAATCAGGCCAATCAAAACGGTGGGAATGATAATATTTCTGTTATAATTGTTGTTGCGCAATAGGTCATTTTTTTTTACAAGACATTAACCACATTACCTAGACTTAACAAGCCTGAGACTTTAAAATATCGTATCAAATAATTAAATGACTAAGGTCAATATGAACCGCTACTTTACATTAATGATTGTTCCAGAAAGAGATAAAGGTGTTCGTTCTTTTCGAATCCCTCGTCTTATTTTTCATGCAATGCTTTTTTTAATGGTCGTAGTCTCTCTCATTATAAGTATTTTAATTTATGATTATTGGAAAATTCTCAAACAAGTTTACGAAAATAAGCATTTAACCATTGAGAATCGTCAATTGAAAGAACAGATCCAGCTATTTCAAATGAAAATAAATGGCCTGACTGATGACCTTGAAAGAATTCAAACTTTTGAAAAGAAACTTCGAATTATTACAGGTATTGAAAAAGCTGACCTCACTAAAAATTTAAAAAATACTGAAAACCTTCCGAGTAATGACATAAAAGAAAATGATAAAGAGATCAAAGCTCTCAGAAAGTCCCACTGGAAAAAACCCTCTTTGAAAATTTAGACAGTTTAAAAAACTTTGATGATCAAAAAGAGTTTATCAATCTTAAGAACTTGTATGAAAAAAAGATAGCCACAAGTTTTGGGTTGCAGACGGGGTATAATTACACAAAGGACTGGAGTTCTCTTAACAAACAATCATTCGAGCTTGCAGGGAAGTATGCAGAGTTTGATTATAAATATTCCCAGATTAAAGGTTTCGTTAATCGTTTAGAAAAAAATATACATGAACTTGATCAGTACTTATTAGATAAGGATAGTTTTTTGCGTTCTACGCCGACTCTCTTACCTACTAAGGGATGGATCACAAGTTATTATGGGCCGAGAATAAGCCCAACAAGTAAACGTCTTCGTATGCATGAAGGTATTGACATTGGTGCAAGGACTGGAACGTCCATTGTCGCCAGTGCAGATGGAAAAATTTCTTTCGCTGGTGTTAAACCAGGCTTTGGAATGTTTGTACAAATAGACCATGGATATGGGATAGAGTCTTTCTATGCCCATGCCGAAAGTTTATTCGTCAAACGAGGTCAAACCGTTTCGCGTGGAGACCTCATTGCCGGGATTGGAAACACTGGTGCCTCTACAGGTCCTCACCTTCATTACGAGATAAGAGTTAACGGTACTCCCGTTGACCCGCTTTATTTTGTATTGGATTAGTTAAAAATTTATATTTATTTATTATGAGGAGCAAATACCATGCTTAACCCGATCAAAGCGATCTTTGGAACTAAGAACACCAGAGACCTAAAAGCATTAAAACCACTAGTTCAAGAAGTCAACGCTCTTGAATCTAAGATGGAACAATTATCTGATGAAGAGCTTCAGGCCCAAACACCTAAGTTTAAAAAACTTATAGCAGATGGTGCGACACTTGACTCAATTAAGGCCGAAGCTTTTGCAACAGTAAGAGAAGCATCTAAAAGAGTTCTTGGAATGAGGCCATTTGATGTTCAGTTAATGGGTGCAGCTGTTTTAAGCTCTGGAAAAATTGCTGAAATGAAGACAGGTGAAGGTAAAACTCTTACCGCCACATTGGCCATGTATCTTAAAGCACTCACAGGTAAAGGAGCTCACCTCGTTACAGTTAACGACTATCTTGCTTCTAGAGATGCTGAAGAAATGGGTGTTCTTTATTCTTGGTTAGGATTAACTTCAGGTTGTATCATTGCGGACATGGACGATGAAGACCGTAAAGAAGCCTATCGTTCAGATATAACTTACGGAACTAATAATGAATTTGCTTTTGATTATCTTCGAGACAACATGAAATTTGATCTTGAAGATTATGTTCAACGCGGACATCACTACTGTATTGTGGATGAGGTCGACTCTATTCTTATTGATGAAGCAAGAACCCCTCTACTTATCTCCGGTCCTTCGGAAGGAGATACTGATATTTATCAAATCGGTAATAAAGTTATTCCACAACTAGAAAAAGATAAGCACTTCACTGTAGATGAAAAAGCTCGAAGTGCTATTTTTACTGATGAAGGTATTTCTAAGGTTCAAGAAATTCTAAAGATTGATGATCTTTTTAATCTTGAACACAACAGTCTTCTCCATACACTTAATCAAGCCCTAAAGGCCCATAA
>JAONMX010000140.1 GCA_028378565.1 Bacteriovoracaceae bacterium | reverse complement strand
AAAGTGAAAGCTGTATTAGTTTTAATTTTACTTATGGTATCGTATGATTCATTTTCTAATTGTGTTTCAAATACTACTTCTCATTATAGTGACATTGAGAAGGAACAGTTTCAATCAATTCATGAGCTGGTGAGAAAAAAGTATATTTTCAGTTCTAATAAAAAAAAGTGCTCTTATTCCGTTCGAATCCATAAATATCTTTTACAAACAGGACATCATTTTGGCTTTGTACTTCGTCTAGATAAGAGTTTACTTCGACAAGTTGTGAAATATGCAAGCTCTATAAAGAAACTAAAGGCAGAACTTTTTGTCGCTTACTATAAGCAGTCAAAAGAAGAGCGAGCTCGTCTTGATTTTTCTAATTTTTACAATATTGAAGCAGGTAATATTCATAAAGTCTTGGTACGTTTTAATCGTCCAAAATATGGATCAGAAAAGGCACGCTTTGAAGAAGGAGGACCATTTTTTCACTTAAATGAGGTAATGATTTTTGGTACAGATGGAGAACTATGGGCACATGGGTACACTACCATAAGTCATTTTTTAGAAAATAGTCACAAGCCAAGTAGAAAAAATACGGTATGGGCATCTTACTCTGTTGGAATTGAGCGCGATCCTTTCGTTTATCCAAATTACTATTCTTATTTTTTAAGCAAGAATCGAAGCCCCTTAGAAGAATGGTTGAGCCCTGAGGTAAACCTAAAAGAAGATGTGGGTCATACGGGGGTGGCATACTCTGGGCATGATTTAATTATACTTCGCCATAAAGGTTTTGAATATATAACTTTAGAAGGGAGACCGTGTGTCGCCTCCAGAGAACAAGATGTTTATCATTGCGAATTACCTCTTACCAGTAAAGAAAACTAATAATTCAATATAACTGGTTTATAAAAACCATAACTAACAAAAGGACCGATAATGAAAAAAGTAATTTGTATGTTAATTTTTATGCTTTCACTTAACCTTCTTGCAGCTGAACGATCTTTTGCCCTTGCCATGATGAAACAAGACTCAGTTAGAGACATGATGATAGAGAACCTCTATGAAAAGTCACTCAAGGCACAAAAAACTGTTAACGCTTATGAATTCGGACTTATCGAAGGTGTGGATCAGGTTGATAACGGTAAAGAACATTTTAAAGTAGTTTCTTTATGTTTTTCTAGGTTGAAGAAAGAATTCAATAAAGCTCATGAAGAACTTCGCTCTTATAAGAGGCAACAAGATCATACTTCATACAATAACTTTAAGAGAAGCTATACTAAAAAATTAGCTAGAGTTAATGAGGAAGTTAATATTTGTAGCGAAAATATTTCAAGCGAAGTTGAAGCAATTCAAGCAAAGGAAAACGCGCGAGGCGCTATCGTTTGGTTTGGTTGGATACCATCGGACCATGCTAAAAAGTCTCTTTTAAAGAGTATTGGTGAAGCTCAACTTGCTAATGATATTGTTGAGCTATTAAGCTTGGAAAATGAAGAAAGTGACCTATTCGAGTATATTCGTTCGAATTATTAGAACTTCTATTAGTCAAAATCATCAAGACAAATTAAATGAAGACGTTTAATTTGTCTTGAACACTAGAAAAGTAATTATCTCTTGGCCTTCAAGGCTGAGAGATAAAATAGAAAACACACTCATCAACCTAGTGGTGGTGCCATTTTGGGTTCTATGCAAAACTGGATTGAGCTCCGTTAGCTAGACAGCTTTTCCCCATACTTTTTGAACGGTTTATCAAACCCCGAAAATGGGACTCAAAAAGAAATCCCCCATCTGTGATATTTAGAGGCATTTCTTATTGGGATATTGAGAATGAATTAGTTGAAAGCAAAAGTAACTAGTTGAAAATATACCCCACTGTCTAAAAAATAACACCCCTTGAACAAAATTCAATAATGTTTAATCAGTTCATTAGGTATGAGAGAATATGAGCATATTAAATATATAAACCATTACTTAAATAAACAGGAGAAATCTATGAGAATTTTAAGTGCCATTTTAATTACAATGATATCTTTTCAGGTTAGTGCGGCAATCGTTTGCACAGGGGAAGATAATAATGGAAGGCAGATAAGAGTAGTTGCTGCGAGTCTAAAGTTTGATGATAGTTTAACCCCTAGAGTTCCCGCAATCACGGTTATTGAAGGAAGAGGTATTGATAGAAAGGTGACATACCACCAAACTATGGAAGAGCGACTTCCTTCACCAAACTTTCCACTAGTTCATGAAATGTATGATAATTTTTATGTATCTGAAGATTCTTTTCATAAAGAACCTACAAATGTAAAAGCCTTTATCGGTCAAAATAGTAATTTCGTTGAGTTGATATGTCCAAATCAATCTAAAGAAATTAAAAGCATTTTTTTTAACCACTAGGTTTTAATAAATAGTCTGGGCGAGAATGCTCAGACTTAAAAAATAAAAGTTAAACTTGATCGAGAAAGATGTGTTTTTCGACCATTGAATGAAAAA
>JAONMX010000014.1 GCA_028378565.1 Bacteriovoracaceae bacterium | reverse complement strand
GGTAAATTATACGGCCGTACTTTCGGAAAACAGTGCTATGCTTTCTGAAAGTACGGAAAGATAGAGAAATGAACAAAAATAATATTGAAGTATCAGTTAATAGAAAACGAGCATAATCGTTGCGAAAAGAAAGATGGCCTTAGGCCAGTCAATCTCTTTATAAATATCTGGTTTAACGAAATAAAGAATCCCTACAAAGTGAAGAGGCATAAAAGGTCTAATCAAGGTACTAAAGAAGAAATGAAAAGGATGAAACTTCAAACCTTCAAGCTGAGCATGAGTATCAAAACTATAAAAAACTTCATTCACATTAAAGTCACTACCAATCATATGAGTGAAAAGCAGAGTGAAAGAACATGAAACGATAAAATATTTTTAAAATTTCGCAATATTCATTCTATAACCTCAATACTATCTCTATAAATCTTATTTCATAATATTTTAACATCCTACAAATTAATAAAGCACTAAATTTAGGCATTAAATCTAATAAAGAGACTCCTAAATAGTTGATATCTCAATAATGATTACCTCAAAGGTGTTAACTCCTTAAAATAGACTATGTTAAAAATATTAATATTCTCTATTCTCGTTATTCCCATTTGGGCCCATAAACATGTCCCAAGCTGTAACGGTGGTGGCCTTAGAGTAGAAGGAAACTCTTATTCAATACGCCATTTATTATCAGAGAATCTTGAGCGTATTAGCTGTAGTCCAAAGCATTATAATCAAGAACATGAAAAGAGATTTATTGATCAAAAGAATAAAATTTATGCACTAGTTGAAAAAATAAAATCCAAAGAGAAAGAATGCCCCACTTTTTTAAATAAAATAATGGATGATTTTTTAAAATCAAAAAAAGAAGATGAAGATGCCAATACTTTTGTTTTTGATCACCTTAGAGAAATTAAAGACTCAGGGGAGATGGAGTTTGCTCATGCTCAGACTCAAGAATGGGCGATGATTGCTACATTTTGTACAACTTCAAAAGCAACGGCCGATATCAAAACATTTTGGAAATACTATGAAAAATTAAATATTCTCTCTAGCGTTAAAGCTCAAGAAGCGAAACAAGGTGAAACTATTAATGATTGTCGTAATGTAAAAGCTTCTGGTAACGACGATCTATCGGAGTTTTATATTGACTTAGCTAATGCTGATACTAATGAAATGACCCTTGAATACTCGATGGCGGGTATTCCTGATCAGATTCAGTTATTTAATCAAAAGGGAAAGAAAATTTTTGATTCAGGTTGTGTCAGTGGTACCAAAACACAGAAGCTCACCATCTCTACCGATAGGTTTCAAGAAGAAAAACTCAAAGTAAATATTATTGCCAAGTGTGAAGGAGATGAATCAACCTACTGGGGCTTTCGCTTTGCTTGCCAAGGCAAAAATAAGAATAAATTAAATGCTGGAAAATGTAGCAATGATGCTCTTCAACTTAATGATGAGATATTAAAAGCATTAAAAATGACAGATAAGTTACTTGATAGTTTTTGGTCCCAGGCACTTTGTTATAATAACCTTTATGACAAAACCATGAAGCAGTTTTCTAAGTATGGAAAATTTGTCAAAGAAGTTGTTGATATGGACTGTAAGAAACAAAGTTCTCCCAACTGTCTAAAAGGTGAAATAAAGGCACCAGAGCTTGAGGTTAAAAACTTTAAAGCGAAAATTGGAAATCAATTCCAGCCTCCTCGAAATCTAAAATCAGGAAAAATTGGCTACGAAGAAAAAGAATGTGATCGACTCTATAAGAAACCAGACACTATTTTCAAAAAAGTTTCGAAGGCCTACTGTATGTACGGTTTTGAAAGACTCTTTGGTGAAGACTAATCTTTGTGACGGGCCTTATCCATGGCAACAACAAGAAAGAAGCATATGAAAATAAGAACCATTGCAAATACAACTTCCGTATTAAAATCTGCTGGTAAGACATTCGCTTCTCTAATAATCTTTGTTTTACCTCGAATAACAACACTCTCAAGAACTTCTTTCCAAGGCCAAACTTTCTTCATACTTCCTATTAGGATTCCTGTTAGAAAGGCCATTGTTTTGGAGCGGTGATGCTTTAAAAACCAATTTAGGATATTTGAAAATGCCAGTAATCCGGTCGCTGTCCCGCAGGCAAAAATAACGAGGATTTTAAAATTTTCAAAAACTTGAGCCTGCTTAATGGCCCCAGTAATAAACTCATACTTACCTAGGATCAAAAGAAGAAAACTTCCTGAGAGACCAGGAAGAATCATGGCAGTAATACCAATAATTCCACAAAGATAAATAAACCAAGGATTTGTTGGTGTATCCACAGGGATCAAACTCACCATGATATAAGCAAACACTGCACCAATGACCATAGCAAAAATATTTTTAGGGTCCCAGTGATTATCTAGCTCTTTAAAAATTACTACAATTGAGGCAGCAATAAGCCCAAAGAAAGCCGACCAAGTGAGCACAGTGTGCTCATTCATTAGGTAGTGCATCAGCCTTGCTAACAAGAAAATGGCAGATAAAATACCAATAGCAACTGGTAAGATAAACCTAATATGTAATATGGATAGTGCACTTTTAAAATCGAGTTTTAGCATAGCACTAAGCGCTCTTTTATTAATGGAGCTAACAGCGTCTAATAGCCCTTCATAAATTCCAGTAATAAAAGCAATTGTTCCACCAGAGACTCCTGGTATCAAATCAGCAATGCCCATACAAAAAGCTTTTAGGTATAGAACAAGGAATTCTTTCTTTGTCCTAGGACCCGGGCTAGCAAGCCAAGCTTCTGTCCAGTTCACCGGCTTCATTCTTGTGCGGCCTGTGCTTCGGCTTCAGCTTGTTCTTTAAGCTTTTGCTGCTCTTCTTTAAAGTACTTTGTATCTTCCCAATCGACCTTGAATTTACACTCAGGACACTGAAGTTGTTTCCCTTCTCTTTTAGTTTCCCTAACATTCATTAACTCAAAGCCACAGCTTTTACATGGATGTTCATAAGGAATTGACCACATGGCCGTTTCACAATCAGGGTAGCTGGTACAACCGTAAAAGATTTTTCCGTAACGACTCTTCTTCTCTGCAAACTTCCCTACTTTACATTTAGGGCACTTCACTTGAATGGTATAAGGAAGTGTCGTATCACATTGAGGATACTCTTCACATCTTACAAAGCGTCCATACTTACCTGTTTTGACTTCAAGCTTTTTATTACAAGTTGGGCAAGGGTCGTGAAACCAATTCTTTGGTAAAAGCGTATATGTTCCATCTAAATTCTTTTTAAAGTCGTGGGTAGAGTTACAATCGGGGTAGTTTGAACAAGCAAAGAACTGTCCGTTTCTTCCCCACTTTATATGATACTCTCCATCTTCACATTTTTGGCACTTTACTCCCGTAGGGATAAGTTGCTTCTTTAAGTTCTTCATTTCTTCTTTGGCACGCTCTAGTGTTTTTTCAAACCCGCTCCAAAAATCCTTAAGAACTTTCTTCCACTTAACTTCACCTTCTTCAATCTTATCAAGTAACTCTTCAACTTGAGCCGTGAAATCAACATTCATGACTTCAGGAAAACTCTCAATTAACATTCGACAAACAACAATACCCAGTTCTGTTGGAAGAAAACGGTTTTCAGTTTTCTCAACATAACCACGATCTTGAATATTGGAAATAATACTTGCGTAAGTAGATGGACGACCAATTCCTTTTTCTTCTAAGTCTTTAACAATGGATGCTTCATTGTATCTCGGAGGAGGAGAAGTCCAGTGTTCAATGGCCTCAGCATCTTTAGTGGCCTTAACCTTTTCCCCAACACTTATTTCAGGAAGTAGACCACGTCTAACATCGTCTTCATCATCTTCCCCACCCTTTTTAGAACGTTTTTCAGCAGCTGCTTCTAAGTAAACAGTTCTAAAACCGGCAAATTTTATAATACTTCCGTTGGCCTTAAAGAAATGACCGTTACACTCAAAAGTAACTGAGGTTTGGTCAATAATGGCCTGAGACATTTGAGAAGAAACAAATTTATTCCAAATAAGCTCATAAAGTTTTTGTTGATCGGGCTCTAAATCGCCACGAACCTCATCTGGAGTATAAATGAGTGAGGTCGGTCTTATGGCCTCGTGGGCATCTTGAATTTTCTTCGAGCCTTTCTTCTTATATTCTTTTGGTTCACTAGGAAGATAATCTTTCCCGTATTTATCCTTAATATAGTCTCTCAAACTCTCCATTGCTTCTGGAGCAGTTCTAACAGAGTCAGTTCTCATATAAGTAATTAAACCCTGTAGACCATGATCACGAAGCTGAATCCCTTCATATAATTTTTGGGCAACCATCATGGTTTTCTTAGCTGTAAAGCCAAGTTTATTAGCTGCTTCCTGCTGTAACTTAGAAGTTGTAAATGGAGGAGTTGGATTTTGTTTCCTTTCTCTTTTCTTTACGTCAGTGACTTCGTATTCTTTTCCCTTAACATCTTTTACAATTTTATTAACAACATCATCTTCTGAAAGATCTGTTTTCTTATTTGGCTGCTCTCCATAATACTTAAACTCAAAAGGAGTGCTTTCCTTATTCATTTCACCATGAATTGAAAACCATTTCTCAGGAACAAAGGCATTGATCTCATCTTCTCTTTCAACAATAATTCTTAAGGCAACTGACTGAACTCTACCAGCAGAGATTCCTCTTTGAACCTTATCCCAAAGGATAGGAGAAATTTTATAACCAACAAGACGATCTAGAACACGTCTCGTTTTCTGACTATCATACATCTGTTTATTTAGTTCTGAAGGATTAGCGATCGCATCAATCACAGCTGACTTTGTAACCGCGTTGAAAACAACTCGGTAAACATCTTTCTTCTTTCCGATTTCTTCTGACAGATGGTGAGCAATTGCCTCCCCTTCACGGTCCATATCGGGAGCAAGGTAAATTTTATCTGCGCCTTTTGCTAGCTCTTGAATTCTTAAAATCTTATCTTTTTTATTAGTAATAGGAACAAGATCGATTTGGAAATTGTCTTTAACATCAACTCCAAGTTTTGATTTTGGTAGGTCTTTAATATGACCATTAGATGCGACAACCTGATAACCCCGTCCGAGATACTTCTTTATGGTTTTAGCTTTAGAAGGTGATTCCACGATCACAAGATCGTAAGGACCCTTCTCTCTTTTTACAGACTGCTTCCGTGAGGAAGCAGAAGTTTTAGCTGTCTTCTTCTTAGCAGTTTTCTTCGTCTTCTTCTTAGCAGAAGAAGTCTTAGAAGCCGAAGTTGTTACTTTCTTCTTCTTAGAAGAAGTCTTTGCAGTTTTTTTCTTTGCAGTTTTTTTCTTTGCAGTAGCCACGCTTCACCTTAGATGTCGTTATTTCACCTTATTATTCATAAAAAAATTAAGAGTACAAGGAAAGAACTATAATTGTTCAGATTCGAGAAGTTCGTCAATCTCTTCAAGGTCGAATTCTGTTAGTCCATATGGATTTTCTTTAGAATTTAAATCCTCATCCATATATTTACGGCCAATATCGCTCTCAATATCGTTGAGTGATTCAAAGGCATTTGGATTTTGACCTTTATTCTTACGCTCAACATCATTTAAGTCTTGCTGCTCTAGAAACTTGTCTTCATCTACCTTAGCTTCATTGAGCGATGCTTCAGATTCAACAATTTCACCTTCAAGCCTTTCAAGCTCTTTAAGATCTCTTTCATGATCTTTAATAATCGATTTTTCTCTTTCTTGTCTCTCAAGTTCTTCAAGTTCATCTTCTGTAAGTTGAACTTGATCAGCTCTGTCTAATAGATCTTTGTTAATATCGTCAAGGTTCAGCTCAACATCTAACTCATCTAACGCTTTGCTTTCAATTTCTTTTATACCCTTAACCAAGTCGCGACTTGCAACACTGGCGGCCAATGCAGCCTGCTCTTCTGTTTTTGTTAAAGCAATTGTCCCCAGTGGGATTGGTGCCGAGGAATTAGTAATAAGGGCCGTACCAAAATTATCAGTAAGACTTATGATTGTTGCTTCACCAATTTTGTAAGTTGGATCAGGAGTTAGCCTCTTATCAGTACCTTTGTCATAGAAAGAGTATAGTTCAAAGACTGTCCCCATCTCTACTCCATCAGCTCGTCCACGATCAAAATAGAGAACATCCCCAAAGCTCATGCCACCTGCAGTATCTCTATAACCTTCGACAACAGCTGCTTCAATATTTCTCTTATTAAATGTTTTAACAATTTTTCCAATTTTAGGAGTGTAGACGGTTATCCTATCCCCTCTTTGAATAATTCCAGAGACTTCTTCAACAATACATTCCCATTTCTTATTCACTTTACGCAATGTTTTAATCTGAGCACCAATTGTATATTTGTATCCGCTTCTATCAGAAACTTTATGACTAACAGGTCCACCCGGTACATAGACAGAGAACATGTCTCCTGGCTTTACTTTTACACTATTATCAAAATCAACAAAGATTTTATGAAACCTTTGGATCATAATATTTTCTTCTGGCATCCCATAAATTTTACCAAGATCTTGAACGACATTAGAGGTGACAAAAGTATTAAGGAAAAAACCTTCTTTAACATCAAATGTAATTCTTGATGACCTATCAAAACCAGAGTTGTCATAAGCCTCACCTGGCTCTTGAATAATAATATCAGGCACTGGTGGATCATATTTTTGGTATTCATTTAATAAATTTTGTGTCGCAAGCTCTTTCAGGTCTTTATATGTTTCATCACTGGCAAATTGAAAATATACTCCGTCTTCAATTAACTTTTTTCTCTCATCAATCCAGCTTGGTTTTACTTTTTCACCAAATTGAGAAAAGTCCACAAAGTCACCCGTCTCAACTCGCTTACCTTCGTCAGTAGTCGTGGTCTCACTTTGAAAATCTCCCACTTGAACTTTTGGCATTGTATCAGCGTCACCTGTTGTAAAAACAAGTGACATACCTGGCTCAATTTCATGAGGATTTGTAATCTGTGGATTTAAAGACCAAATTTTAGAATAGTAGAAACCTGAACCAAATAGGTTTTGGGAAATTTTCCATAACCAATCACCTTTTTGAACAATATACTTATCAAGTTGAGCACTTGCGGAAACCTCATCCCATTCTTTTGAAGGAATTTTACCAGCTACAAATTCAGAGATCTGAAGCAATCTCTTCTCTTCTTCACCAGTATCAAAGATTTCAACCTTGTTAGTAGCTAAAGAGTTACCACCCTTTTCATCTTCAAGAATAGCATCTTCATCATTGGCCACCTTACCGTCGATATCTACTTGAGGAGCATTCTTCTCACGAGCTTGAGCTTCTTTCTTTTTAAACTCGTCTTCAAAAATAATATCACCCACATCATTCTTTAGAGATTCAAGATCATCAACCTCTTCAAAGTCCGAAAGGTTTAACTCTGCCCCTTTATTCTTTTCTTCTTCTTTTAAAAGTTCTAAATCAGTATTGTCGATAAGCTCGAGGCTCTCAAGATCTTGAGAGTAAACACTTCCTGTACCTAAGCAAAGGAGGATCGTTAAAAAGTAAATAAGAGATCGATTCTTTATGTTCATCTTTATAAAAATATCCTAAGCACCCTGCTCAAAAAAATCATGAAGTATTGAGTAGTATTTTTCTTTCTTCTCGTCGACTTTAAGCTTTTCAGCACATACGATAAGTCTACCTAAAGTCTTTATCACAACTCCTGAAAAGGCATGTTTCGTAAGTACCTCTTCAAATATTTGCATAGAAAGATCATACTCACCCTGCTTGAATAAAATCTCTCCTAAAAGAAATTTTGCTCTCACAGCGATTTGTCTCACGCTTGAACCTTCTAAACCTTTTACAATTTTAAGTCCTGCATCTAATTTATTTTCATTAATTAAAGCCGAAGCTTTTCTGATTTGTTCAATTTGGCCTTCAACTAAATCTGGATTTAAAGTCGATGCCCCTTTTGATAAACTCATAGGAGCAGGCGATTGTGTTTTAGCAAAGACATCTACAGTCTCTGCTAATGGAGAATCAGACTGTGGGCTAACGTCCTTAAGTTCACTAAGAAGTTTTTCCTGATTTCCACTTTCCATATTATTAAGCATATTATTTACATCACTTGGAGTCTGAGCTTGCTCAATACGTTGTGACTTTTGAAGGGAATTATATTTTTTTAGAAGTGATTCATACTCTGCACGAGAAACAGGAGCTGCTTCCTTTTTTTTCTGCTCATCCTCACTGTCACCAAACAAGCTTCTTCTACTGGATATCCAACTACAAGAACTAGACAATAAAAGTGCGCTAAACAAAGCGAATATTAGACATTGTTGAGAAATCCCTTTCACTTTTTGTCCTCCATGACATATAAGAAAAGCATGAGCCTTTGACTCTTTATACCATTTTAAATGATGACGGCTTTAAGTCAACGATTATTGGGAGCTAATCCTTTGAAAAAACAACTAAATCATCTCATCATCCGAGTTCCAAAGCATGAATCTGCATTCACTTACTTTCAATTAGAGTCACATGAAGGCCTTTGCTTTTACTCAACCTTGGAAAGTTCGATGGGACAAGGCTATCGAGATCTTGAGCTTTTTAGTCCAATAGAGTTAGATCCTGACTTTAGACTCATGATAAAAAAACTTCAGGACTCTTACCCGACTGAAATACTCAAAGATGAAGTCGTTGAAGATGGAAAATTATGAAAGATAAGAAACTAGAACAAGAACATTTCAATAATAAGTCCACCGTTTACGGACCTGTAACAAGTTGGCGCCTTGGTGAGAGTTTAGGAATTGATCCTATCTTTGTTGAATCAACTTGCTCTTTTAATTGCATTTACTGCCAATTAGGAAATATTCAAAATATAACCGACACCGTAAAAGAATATATTCCGGCTCAACAAGTTATTGATGACTACAGATCTATTATCGATTCAGGTAAGAAAGTTGATGTCATCACTTATTCTGGAAGTGGTGAGCCAACTCTTGCGGCCAACATAGATCAAATGATTAAAGGAATAAGAGAACTGACTCCAAATATCCCACAATATATTTTAACAAACGCAACCGAACTTCATAAAGAAGAAGTTCGAAAAAGAATTCTAGGTCTCGATAAAGTCATTGTAAAAATAGATGCCCCAAATGAAAAAATATTTCAGGCCATCAATAGACCTGCTGCTGATATCACACTCGAAAGTGTGATCGAGGGAATAAAAGCATTTCAAAAAGAGTTTCAAGGGCAGATTGAAGTTCAAACCATGTTCATGCCTATGAATAAAAAAGAAACCCAACAGCTTGCAGAAATTCTTAAAGAAATTAAACCTAGTCTTGTCCAGCTCAATACCCCTAAGAGGCCCTACCCAATGTCTTGGCACAGAGAAAATCGTGGGAACCACTTAGGAATAGCTGATTATGAAACTCGAAGTCTCAAAGTATTAAGCCCTGAAGAGGCCCAAGAAGTTGAGGCAACTCTCACAAAGATCACAGGTCTTAAAATTCAATCAATCTACCGGTAACATTATTTTTCTTGTATCTTAATCGAAATTGGAAAGTGATCACTGAACCCGGCTTTTTTCAAAGTCTTAGCACCGTGATCATACTTCTTAGGAATTCCTGTTACCCTTGATCCATAGAGAGGACTTCTCTTATCTGTATACTCATAGATACTCGTTATGAAACGAAAGTTATTAATTTTATAACTTTCAATCTCACTCTTTAAGTTTCCATCAAGAAAAGCACTATTTAGAAAAATTCTATCTAATCTATTCCATGTCATTTTTGGAGGATAGTAATAAGTCCCCAAGGCCATGGCCTTCTTCATTTTTCTTTTTATAGTTTTTGATTTCATAAAAAGTTCATGGGCCTCAAATATTTGACTCTCTTTTGTTAGAATATCTCGAAAGGGATGAGGATAGTTTTCATCAATCGTATTAAAATCTCCAATGGCCATGGCCGGAAGTTTCATACTCTGATCCTTAACCATTAACTCTTTTAGTTTTTTAGCGGCAACAATTCTGGTGCTCGTAGGATTCCCCAAGCTCGGCCAGTGGTTCACATAGACCTTAAAAAGCTTTCCCTTCTTAGTTTTCAAAGTATTTTCTAAAATAACTCTCGTTGGTTTCTTTTTAAAGTAATCACCTTCTAAAAGATGATCTTTATGAGATTCTATTGTAAGACCTGAATCTGGAGAAACCATTAAGGCAAGATCAATTCCCCGTTTATCTGGGGAGTTACTCACTGAAATAATTTTATATCCTAAAATATCGGCAAGTCTCTTCACAACTTTCTCATTCTCTATTTCACAGAGCCCAATGATATCAGGAAGCTTTTTGAATGAATCAATGACACGCTTAATTTGTATCAACTTCATCTCGACTTTCTTTTTAGTCCAATCAGAACGTAAACATTTATCTCTGTATCTTTTATAAGATATTTTATTACATTCAGCTTTTTTACTCGGGTATGACTTTGGTAAATATTCAAAGTCATTCTTCCCTTGGTCGTGAACTTCATCAAAGAGGTTTTCAACATTATAAAAAACTACAGTGTAGTCTTTGGCACTAATCGAAAAAGATAATAGGATACAAATTAATATTTTCATAAATTCTCTTTAATCCAGTTTAGAACATCATCATGATGGGTTTTCGTTTTTACTTTTTCCATGATGTGCTTAATTTTTCCGTCTTTACCAATAATAAAGGTCATACGGTTAATACCCATATACTCTTTTCCCATAAACTTCTTAAGTCCCCAAACTCCATACTTATCACAAAGCTTGTGTTCAGGATCACTTAGTAAATCAAAGTTAAGTCCATCTCTTTCTCTAAAACGAGCTAGTCTTTCTGGCTCATCAATACTAACGCCAAGTACTTCCACTTTCTTACTGCTAAATTTTCTTTTCGTGTCTCTTATCCCCTGTGCTTGAACAGTACAACCAGGAGTCATTGCCTTTGGATAAAAATAAAGAACAACTGCTTTTTCGCCTTTGAAATCTTTAAGTGAAACTTTTTTTCCATCTTGGTTAAGCATTGAAAATGCAGGTGCATTTGATCCTACTTTTGGAAGGGCCATAAGAATCTCCTTTTTTATTAATTGGTTAAACTACCATTTATTTCTTAATTCTCTTAGTCTTAAAAAAACTTGTTTCTCTGAAGAAACATCTCCTTTTAAGTTTTTAATAATTTCTTCTTCACTTAAACGAAAGAATGTATTTATTTCTTTTTCATCTGCAATTTTTGTTAAGAGAAACTTTTCTTTTTCTTCTTGAACTTTATTCGCTTTCTCTAACCATTCTTTGGCCTTTAAGTTAGTGGGTTCTCGATCAAGTGTAAAATGCAAATTATTCAACAAGTAATCATGACCAGGGTAAACAATGACATCTTCATTTAAAGGATGAAATCGATTATGAATGGTTTCAAAAAGAATCTCCGGATCTCCACCATTATGACAATTCCCTACTCCCGCATTAAAAAGAGTATCTCCAGTAAAAACACTTATCATCTTGTCATTACTAAAGTGACCAAAGCACAAATGGGCCATAGTATGACCGGGAGTATCGATAACCACCAGCTTATCTCCATCATTCATTTCGATCACATCATTATCTTTTAAAAAATGATTTACGCCCCCAATCTTACCTTTTGCATTTTGATGAGCATAAATAGGGCAACCAAACTCATGAACTAAACCCTCATTCCCTCTAATATGATCCCAATGCTCGTGGGTGTTAATGATTCCTGTGAGAGATTTACAATTAAGATTTTTCAACCAAGAAACCACTTGCCCAGCGTCAAATGGGTCAACACACCAAAAGGTCTTATCTTTTGCCTCTAGCAAGTAGGTAAAATTTCGCAGCTGACTCTCTGTGTAATACTGGTGGACGATCATTCGTTTACCCTTTATATTATTTATTTCTAAGTATTAAAGTACAGAGGTTTAAAATGGTAAAGGCTGAAATGGTCACAAAGATATTTTTAGTTGCACTGGTTCTAAAAGAACTTGTTGTGGCATGGTTAGATCATAGAAATAAAAATCATATTCTTAAAAACAAAAACCAAGTTCCAGAAAAATTTCAAGACACAATCGATCTTGAAGATCATCAAAAAGCTGCCAACTACTCTGTTACAAAAATTAAAACCACACAAGTTTTCAATATCTATGATGTTGCCATTCTTTTGATGTGGACACTTGGCGGAGGACTAAACTCATTAGAAGTTATTGTTAGTAAATGGTCACTTAGCCCCATCCCTCACGCACTTGCTTACTTCTCATTCTTTGGTCTCATCAGTATGTTACTAGGCTTACCTCAATCCATTTATTCGACTTTCGTTATTGAAGAGAGATATGGATTTAATAAAACGACTCCTAAAATATTTATCGTCGATATGATAAAAGGAATTCTCGTAGGAGCGGCGATTGGTCTACCTCTACTGGCCGGACTCATGTGGACACTAGAGGCCCTTGGTCAAAACTGGTGGTTCTATGGTTGGGCCCTTCTCATATCATTTCAATTTATTCTTCTATGGGCCTACCCACGTTTTATTGCACCGATCTTTAACAAGTTTAGTCCATTAGAAGAAGGGGAAGTGAAAGACAAAGTCGTACAATTATTAGATCGTACTGGCTTTACTTCAAAAGGTTTATTTGTCATGAATGCCTCAATGAGATCAAGTCATGGTAATGCTTATTTCACAGGCTTTGGTAAAAATAAGAGAATTGTCTTTTTTGACACACTTATAAAGTCACTAAGCCCAGAAGAAGTTGAAGCCGTACTCGCTCACGAACTTGGTCACTTCAAAAGAAAACATATTGTGAAGCAGTTAGTGAAAGGTATTATTTTTAGCTTTATTGCTTTCTATGTTCTTGGTCTTCTTATTAAAGCCCCTGCTTTCTATGAAGGTCATGGTGTTACTGAAATAAAAACTCATATCGCACTTCTGCTTTTTACATTAGTTTCTGGAGTTTATACTTTCCTTCTAACTCCTATTAGTAATTTCTTTAGTCGTAAGTATGAATTTGAAGCTGATGAATTTGCTGCTCAACATGCTAGAGCTGAGAAATTGATCAGTGCTCTTGTAAAAATGTATAAGGATAATGCTTCAACACTAACACCAGATCCAACGTACTCGAGTTTTTATCATAGCCATCCACCAGCACTAATTAGAGTGGATCATCTCGAAACATTACAAAAGACTTCTCACTAAATATCTTAAATTGGGGTAGTAAAAACCTATCCCAAAATAAGACTCATAATATTTTCGAGTTAAAGAAAAGTCATTCTTTCCAACACCGCCATTTATGGTGTATTCGTCGGCACCAATTCTGACAAAGGTTTTTTGATTGATAAAGGCCACATAACTAATACCTAGTCTTATCATCGTACGATATTTTCTTTCATCGTAACCGGGGGAGAGAGTCTTCAACCTTAAATGTTCCAAGTCCATAACCCACACCGATATTTAATGCTCCAAGAGCAAAGTGACCAGAGACTTCGGCATTGTAAAAGAGATGATAATTACTAATATTTACCCACTGCCCTGCTTCTGTTCTTTGCCATGAACTACCGCCGACTGATGGAAACGACTGGAAAGAATAATCCCATGTTTCAAAGTTTTGAGGATGTATAACGGAAGTCATTCCGATGGCACTGACAAATTTTGGAAACTGGTCAGGATGATTTTTGGTACGAAAAGAAGTTTCATCTTCTTTAATTTTTTTAATTCTTGGATTTGTAAAATAAGATGCCGTCAAACTATTTGGAATGAAGTTCACCACATCAACAATTTTTTCCCAGATTTGATTTGATATATTTTTATCATCAAACCCATAGCTCTTTGTATCAATCATACCTTCTGATACTAGGTCTATAATAACAGGCTGGATAACAAGCTTCTTTTCAACTTGCTTTATATTAAATAACACCGCATGCTCAGCACCAACTTCGAGGGCATATTTTCTTAACCTCTTAAAAGGAATCTCTTTTAACGAAGGAGTTTTTAAATTATTAATCCCAAAGTCACTCAAGCGATCAAATGACTGATCGATATTTACAACCTTCAACTTTTCTCTATTAATTCTCTTGTAAAAAACTTCCATTATCTTTTTTGAAATTTCCGAATCTTTGTGTCTTGGTGTGATCAAAAAAGCCTTGAGTTTCTTGCTTCTCAACTTTTTGAGATTTTCTCGGTGAACTAATTGATCACAATTATAAAATCTTCCATTATAAAGATCCACACTATGAAAGATCGCTGATAGCCCAAAACCTACTGGTCCAAAAAAAATAGGAATAGTGTTAGGAATAATACTTCTTCCCCAATTCCACTCACAAGAATACTTTTGATTTTGTTTATCTTCCCACTGGACTTGAAAACTTCGCTGAGGGCCGACTTCCACAATAGCAGGAGTAACGACTGTTTTTTGCTCTTCGCCACTCTGAATTTTTACCTTATTCCCTCTTTCATGAGAATCTACTAAAAGTACTGAGTCTCTTTGATTTAAAGTGGCACAAGAGTAGAGAAAGAAAATAAAAAAGAAATAATTAAAAAGTTTATTACAAAAGATTATAGCCTAAGCTGACTTCTTTTTAACGACATTTTTTGTTGGGGAACTCTCTGCTCGAGGCTCTTCTTCCTCTCCGATCCTCGCGTGCTCAGTAACAAGACGCTTGATCTGTAAAAGTTCTTTCTTCATGGCCGGAGCCTTAGCAGCGACAGCAGAGACAAGTTTATTAATCTTATGCTCTAACAATTTTGCATCAGCAGCATTCTTCGCAATAACATCAGTAATCATTTTTGTCGCTTCAACTTGGATTCTGGCCTCCATTTCAATTGCTAAAATCTGGTTTGAACCCATTGCCTTTTTTAACTCATCTCCAAGTTTATAATCAGGACCGACAGAAATCTGTTGAGACTGAATTTCGCCTTGATGAAGGTTTAAGACTCCACTATTTTGTTCAGGGGACTGCGAGGTCTGAACTTGCTGTTGTTGTTGTTGTTGAGGTCTAGCTTGCTGTTGCGGCTGTTGTTGCTCTTGTTTTGGTTGAGGATTTGCCTTTGGTTGACTTGCGGCAGGGGCACTCTTTTGAGTTGGAGCTGCTTTCACTTCTGATTTTTTAGCTGGTTCACTTGCAGGTGCCGACTCTGGAGACGCACCTTCGGGAGCATCGCCAAATTCGATGTCTACATCATTAACGACTTCTTTCTTTCTACGCTCGGCTTCTTCCCGAGCTTTGATCTCATCGTCGTCTTCAAATTCAATGTCGAGCTTGTTTACGCCCAAACCATCTCCTAAAACTAAAATTAAGTGAGGGAATTGCAGTCCACCTCATAATGCTTATCGGGAGGTTTGCTCTTTTTTTTAAGGTAATAAATGACTAAAAATGAATATTATAAGACGTAAAACACTGTAATTATGTAGGAATTACAATAAGATGGCATGTTCAAGCTTCAAGAGAGCACTTTTTTTCTCAAGTCCAGCTCCAAAACCAACCATTTTTCCAGTTCCTCCAATCACTCGGTGGCAAGGAATAAGGATAGGGAGAGGGTTTTTGTTGGCGGCACTTCCAATAGCACGAGCTCCATTTTCATAACCAAGACAACTGGCAAGCTCACCATATGTCATCGTTCGGCCATAAGGTATGAGGCGCATTTGCTGCCAAACTTCCATTTGATACTTAGTTCCTTTCGTAAGCAGTGGAAGAGAGAATAAAATCTCCTCTCCTTTAAAATATTTATTGAGTTGATGAAAAAGGGGTGACATCCAAAGTGGAAAGCGATTTAAAGTCACCTTCCCTTCTAAAACGATGTTGTCATTAAATTGGAGTTGATAGATATAGGATTCATCGCCTATGATTTCTACGTACCCTAACGGAGTTGAAAAATAAAAATGAAATCCATCGCTATCATTGATTGCGCCATAAAAAGACACTCGATCCAATGTTTCAATCGGTTGGTGAATCATTTTGAAACTCCTTTTGCATATCATAACCCTCCGACCCGAGGTGTGTCTCCCATTATTGCAAAAAAAATTATCATTTTTGGAAGTGCTAGCAATGTTGAAGAGAGACTTGATTGGCATGAAGAGCTGGCAAAAGAAATTTCTAGAAATCTAGAGCAAGGTGTCCCTGTTATGGGTATCTGCTTTGGTCATCAGTTAATGGCCGATTTTTATGGAGGAAAAGTAGACTTCAATCCCCATCGAAAAATGGAGGATGGCCACCGAAAAGTAACCTTTGAAAAGGATTGGATGAGCTTCAAAAAAGGAGACGTACTAAAACTTTTTAAAAGACATGAGCAACAAATTACTCACCTGCCTGATTGTTTTGAAGTTATTGCCTCAAGTCCAGAATGTCCATTTGATATAGTAAAGCATAAAACTCTCCCCTACTTCAGTTGCCAAACTCACCCTGAAGCAAGTCAAGATTTTCTAGATCACAATATTGATCTTGAAATTGATTCCTTAACAAAAGAAGAAGTTTTCAAAAATGGTATAAAACTTATTGCTGAATTTTTAAAGTAGCGGAAAACTTTTGCAATGCTCTTTAACTTTTTCTTCAATATCTTTGCTAAAGGCATTTAACTTATTAGAATCGATATCTAATTCTGCCACATAATTTCCGTCTTTATCTTGAATAGGAATGATCAATTCACTTTTGGTTTTTAAACTACAGGCAATATGACGAGAGTCAGATTGGACATCGGCCATGTTGACCACTTTTTCTTCTCTAAGCGCTAAACCACAGAGCCCTTCCTCTATTGGAATTTTGATATGTTCTGTCTCTTCCCCGATATAAGGGCCAAGCACTAGTTCAGTAGAGTCGCTTCCTAAGAGGTAAGAACTTTTAAAGTAAACACCCACCCAATCAAAAAGTTCCGCTTCAATGGCCTTTGCTTCTGCCACAAATGTAAATACTTTTTGAAAGTAATCAAAATTCTCTTTTGGAAAAGGAAGGGTTTCAAATTGTTTTCTCAAGTCTGTCATCTCTAACTCCAGTCTATTCTCAGTCTAGCTCCAAACAGTGTTGATACAGTTTTTAAGATGTTCAAAATAAGGAAGTCGATACTTCTCTATTTCATTATGTATTTCATGATAAGCTTCTTCAAATTCTCTATAATTAAAAGACTTCTCTACCAGTGTAAAATACTTTTTTAATTGGGAATATCCAACAATCCGATCATTTGTACCAACTGAAACATAAGCAGGACAGCGTGGCCGAATTGGACGATTAAATACTTCTGAACTGGCCTTCACAACTTCTAATAATAATTTTGTATGAAGCTGAAGAAGATTTCGATTATCTGTAATATAATTTTCTTTGACTCTTGGATCGTGGCTTAAATAATTTAAATCTAACAATCCACCGACTCTAAAACTGACAGAGATTTTTGCTAAACTTCTAAAGATACCTTTTGGAGCATACTCAATAAATTTTCCTAAGCCTCCTGAAAATCCCACAGGTGGTGCATTCAAATAACAGAGACTAGGATATGTTTCTTCATCAGCATATCTTTGCAAATAACCAGATGTAATGAGGGCCCCTAAAGAATGGGCAAAGAGTACAAACTTATCCATTTTGTATCTCTCTTTTAAATAAAAGATGACTTCCTGCAAGTCTTGCATGTAATCAAAAAAATCTTCAACGTAGCCCACTTCTCCAGTGCTTAAACCATGGCCTCTTAAGTCGTACTGACAGATATTGAATTTACTTCCAAATAGATCATGTAGGTAATCATGGCGTTCTAAGTGCTCACCAATCCCGTGGGTCGAAATTAGCCAGATTTTTGAGCCTTTCTCTTTAACCTGAGCATGTAACTCCACATTATCTCTTAGCCTTATAAATTGTTTTTCTCTAATCATGTTCGCCCTTTATTCAATTATCACTTTAGTGTACACTCAGTTGTGAAAATTCAGCAAAAATTTTACTGGAAAATATCATAATGATGCACTGTCCCACATGTTTTAATAATAGTCTTCACTTTGATGAAAAGGGTGTTATTGAGATTATTATTAATAAAAAGCAAATGGATGCCGGTAGAATTATTTATAATCTCGATCCCAGAGAGAAAGAAAAAATGTTTGTAGAATTCAAGCGTAAAGTGGAAGAGTTCTTCAAGTGGTATTCAACTTTTCAAAATAAAGAACCCCTTTGCCAAGTGGAACTTGTCACCGCTTCAGTTAAGTGTGATTCAGGATGTAAAATCCCTCCCAATTTGAAATCATCAGTTATTGATTCAATTATTTCATCATCTTTAGTTAGAGAAGAGTTTGAAGTGTTAGCAAAGAAATACCATTTAGAAATAGAATTAAAGATATGAATACTGCAACTCGAAATCAACAAGCTCGAAAAGTAACTATTATTGGCTCAATATTTGATTTTATACTAGGTATTGGAAAAGTAATCGTCGGTCTGCTTTTTCACTCACACGCTCTTATTATTGATGGCATTCATAGTTTTTCAGATGTCTTCACTGATGTTTTTGTTGTTGTCATCTCTCACTATAGCAATCAAGAACCTGATGAAGAGCATCCTTATGGTCATGAGAAGTTTGAAACTCTTGGCACTGTGGCCCTAGGAGCGATCCTTATTGCCACTGCAGGTGCTCTTATGTTTGAAACATCCGCAAGACTGCTTAGTGAAAAAGAAGCTATTATACCAGGAACACCTACTCTTGTGATTGCGGTAATTTCGATCATCGTAAAGGAAGCTCTCTATCACTATACTCGCTACGTCGGTGAAAAAATTAATAGTAAATTAATTATCGCCAACGCTTGGCATAGTAGAACTGATGCCTTTTCTTCCGTCGTTGTTCTCCTTGGTCTTATCATCACCCAATTTGGATTTGTCATTTTTGATGATATTGCTGCTTTTTTCGTCGCCCTATTCATTGGTAAGATCGGTTGGGACTTTCTCAAAGAAAGTTTAGGAGAACTTGCTGAACAAAGTTTAGATCTTAAGAGAGTTCAAGAAATTGAAAAGACTATTTTAAATATAAATGGGGTTAAAGGTTGCCATAACCTGAGATCGAGAAAGATGGGCCATAAAGCACTTGTGGATGTAAATATTGAAGTTGATCAATACGTAACAGTTTCAGAAGGTCACGAAATAAGCTCATGGGTTGCCAAAATTTTAAAAGAAAATTTTGATGATATAGAAGACGTTACCGTACATGCAGACGTTGAAGATGATACCGATGGCCAATACCACCATTCATTTGAAGACCTGCTTCCCCTAAGAGATAAAGTTCTAGAGCAGCTTTTAAAGTCTTGGTATGGTCTCAATGTTTTTGAGCCAAACCCATTCGTCAAACTTCATTATATTGGAAGTAAAATTAATATTGACCTCATGTATGAAGCGGGTACTCAGTTAGCTTTTACCAGTAATGATCTTCAATATAAAATAGAAGACGTTAAGTGGTTAGGCGAAGTTGTTATTTGGAAGAATTCTTAGACTTACTTTTCTGTTTTGATCTCAGACCTGATTGTTCTTTTAAAAATTCACGTAATTGAACAAGTGCTTTTGCTCTTAGAAGTTCTTCTTCTTGAAAAATTTCATGTTTAGCATCTTTGAATTTAAGAATTTTACAGTTTGGTAGGTCTCGACAAAATTTATCCTGTCGGCTGTTATCTACCAAAGCATCTTTTCCGGCCTGAAGAAGCATTATTGGAATTCTGATTTTCTTACGATTTCTCCAAATAGTACGACCTGCTCTAATTGATTCTTTTAACCATTGAATAGTCGGTGGCCCATGAATCAATTGTGGAAACGATTGCAGTAGTTCTCTCATCATATTAAAACGTTTTTTGTTTCTCGTGAGAGGATTATCATCAAAGTCTTTTTCAGTTCTTCTGATTTCATAAACTTTCTTCTCACCTTTACCAGCAAATGTTAAAGCACTTGCAAGAAAGAGTGCTGAAGTTTCTGGAACTCTTCCGGTTTCAATCTTCAACATAGGAGAAGAGATGAAGGCGGCCTGAAAAAGGTCGTTATTTTTGAGTTGTGCTCCCAAACCAATAAGTGATCCCATTGAGTGAGCAAACAAAAATTTAAACTTATAAGTTTTCTTATTCTTTTCAATAAAGTCATCTAGTACATGCTGTAAATCTCTAGAGTAATCATCAAATTTTTGAACATGACCCTTTAATGGATTGTGACACAAACGAGAACTAAAACCCTGTCCTCTATGATCAAGCACAAGAAAATCGAAGGGAAGATCCCAGAGATCATAAATTAACTCGCTATACTTAATACTTGATTCACTTCTTCCTGGGGAGATGACCACCAAAGCGAGACTATTTTTTTTTACAAATGAGCGATAATGAATATGATGCGGACCATCACAAGGAAGAAAGGTCGATTGCCCTTCAGATTGATACAAATTCAGAGAAGCTTTGATCTTTTCCTCAAAACTTAGCTGTTCTTCAATCTTAACGGCCGTTGAACCATCGAATGGCATTAGCTCTCTCCCTTTTTCATAGTATTATTTTAATCGGGAATTACTTATGTCCATAGAGAGCAATTTTTGCTGAAAGTGTAAGTAAAAATAATTAAGTGTCAAGAAATTGAAAGCTATGGATAATATTAACAAAATCCTAACAACAACATACTAAATTTGTCGAAATAAAATTTGATTTTCCGTATCAAGGCCCACTAGAATTAGATGGTATTAAGAAATAAGGAGATTTCTAATGAAAATGGACAAGATAGTCTGCCTAATATTGGTTTATGTTTTCTGCGTGGCCACCACTCACTCGAAACAAATCGTTTCAGTGATGAGCTACAATGCTGAAAATCTCTTTGATACAACTCATGATATCGGAAAGAAAGATCACACTTACCTTCCACTCTCGGTAAAAAGATCAACACCTGAATACCTAGAAGCCTGTAGAAATATTCGAAACACTTATTATAGACACACTTGTTTAACTCTTGATTGGACAGAGTCAATTCTAAAACAAAAAATACAAAATTTAGCTAGAGTCATCAAAGAATCAAATAATGGAAACTCTCCAGATATTTTAGTTTTACAAGAAATTGAAAATATCAATGTCCTTCGTCAACTAAGGGACCAAGGTTTGGCGAAAGAAGGTTACCGTGAAGTGATCCTTATTGAAGGACCTGATAATAGAGGAATTGATGTTGGAATCTTATCCAAGGTTCCTCTTGCAGAACCAGCGAAACTACATCTTGTTGACTTGGACGGTAAGGGAGCAAGTGCCACTCGTGGAATTCTTGAAGCAACATTTAAAGTAGGCCAAAATAAAATAACCGTTTTTGGAAATCATTGGCCTAGCCAAATGAATAGTGACTACCATAGAGTTGCTGCCGCAAAAGCAATGTTAGAAGCAGCTAAGAATATCGATAATCCACTTGTTGTTACTGGTGACTTTAATACAGCACCTAGTGATGACCCAAATGCCATTGAAGACTATTTATTAAATCCAAATCGCGACCTCTTCTTCTTTGATGGGGAATGGGAAGCTTATGGTGAATATCGTGGAACACATCACTACCGAGGAGAATGGACGTCTTTAGATAGAATTTTTCTACTAGAAAAAACAATGGATTCAGGATGTCGTTACTGGTGGGGAGATTGTTTTACTCCAATGTGGAATACATTTAAAATTGTAAAAAAAGACTTTATGTTAAAGGACCTAACATATACAGATAATAATGGCGATATTGTAACCTATGAGGGTGTTCCAAATCGATTTGATCCAAAAACTGGAGAAGGATATTCAGATCATCTACCGGTGCTGATGAAATTCCAGTTTAGATAGAGGTACACATTTTGAAACGTTCACTACTTGCCATCCTAATAGGAACTCTCCTATCAACATTTACATATGGAAAATACCCAAGAGATTGGTGGAAGTTTATTCCACCAAATGGAGCTCCTAATTGGGAAATACTTCCACAAGAAGCAGCTGACGGAGAAGTCATTCTCTCTAAAAGAACTGAACTTGGAATATTTAGTAATTTAGCAAAATCTCCTTTTACTCTTGATGGAGAAAGTTACGAAAGTATTGAAGGACTTTGGCAAGGGATGAAGTATCCTGACGCAAATTTAAAAGACGATCCTCGTTTAAAGATTGAATTTCCTTATACTCGAAAAGAAGTATATGGACTAAGTGGATGGCCCTCAAAAGAGGCAGGGAATATGGCCAATGACATTCTAGACGAAAATGATATTGATTGGATCAACTATAAAGATCATAAATTTAACTATGTTGATTATGCTCAAGGAAGCGAGTTTCACCTCGAACTTATAACAAGAGCTATACGTGCAAAAGTTTTTCAAAACCCTAAGATTAAAAATCTTTTAAAGAAAACAAAGGGACTTGTCCTAAAGCCTGATCACCACATGAGTGATGAAGTGCCAGAGTCTTTCAAATATCATCAAATTTTAATGTCTATAAGAGACAGTGAGCTGTAAATGAAAAATTTAATTTTAATTGCCTGTTTAGTATTAACTTTCTCTTGCGAAACAAGACAGAAGACATCCAAGAATTATCAAAAAGTTAATTCTCAAGAAAATCTAAAAAAGCCTTATGTTCTTATGATTTCTCTAGATGGCTACCGCTATGACTACACCAAAATGTATCAACCGAAGAACTTGTCAAAATTTAAATCTGAAGGAACATACTCAAAAGGTTTGATTCCAATTTTTCCAAGTAAGACATTTCCGAATCACTACTCTATTGTGACAGGAATGAGAGCGAATAAGCATGGAATTGTTGCCAATAGCTTTTGGGATACGAAAAGAGAAGCTCTTTATAAACTTGGAGACAGTACAACAACTCAAGATGGTTCTTGGTATCAAGGAACTCCACTATGGATAGCTGCCGAAAATCAAGGAATGGTTTCCGCAAGTTTTTTCTGGGTTGGAAGTGATGCAGATATTCAAGGAAAGCACCCGACTTATTATTATGACTATGACGGTAGAATTAGTCATGAGCAAAGGGTTGATCAAGTTGTTGACTGGTTTAAAATGCCTGAAGCAAAAAGACCTCACTTAGTTACTCTTTACTTTAGTGATGTGGATTCAGCCGGACATAAATATGGTCCTGAAAGCAAAGAAGTTAAAAATGCTGTTGAAAAAGTTGATCAGACTCTTGGTAATCTCTTTAATAGGCTTAAAGAGTTAGATATTCCTCTAAATATTTTTGTTATGTCTGATCATGGAATGGAACCAATTCAAGAAGGGAAGAATGTTTTTCTTTCGGACTACATTGATATTAACGACCCAAGAATTAAGATTGTCGGTAGAGGTAGCCATTCCATTATTTATGTCGAAAACAATAATAGAAAGTTAATTAATGAATTATACAGAAAGCTTCGAAAGTCTCAGCATATGAGAGTGCTTAAAACGAAACGCCTAGGTAGACGCTATGGTTATAATAAAAGCTCTAGAACTGGTGACCTCGTTTTAGACATGGAAGCGGGATATTATATGTATCACACCAAACCAGTTGGAAAAGCTTTGTCTAGTGGTGGAACCCATGGATATGACCCTGCCCTCGTTAAAAATATGAGAGGAATTTTCTACGCCAAAGGCCCAAATATTAAAAGCCTTGGAGAAATTAAAAGTTTTGAAAATATTCATATCTATCCAATGATTATGAAATTGCTGGATTTGAAAATCACTGAAAGAATCGATGGTAAGAAAAGAGTCCTTAGAAAGATTCTAAAATAAGAACTTACTATAGCCCATAAAAGGAGCAGTTAATACTGCTCCAATAAAACAAATCATACAAAAAACTAAGTCAGCGAAAATCATCACTTTCTTTTCATCATAATTTCTTTTTTCTAAATAGAGGGCCGTGTATTTACGACCGAGCCAAGAGAGAGTTAAAAGGCCTATTAAAGAAAGAAAGCCTGTGGCCGCAAATCCAATAAAGCCTGCTTTTTCAAAAGAGTTCGTCTCACCAACTTTTTTGATAATGATTTTTTCAATCACCTTGGGCTGCTTTTTATCAGTGGTTTTAGAAACTTTCTCTTTACCTATTTTAGCCAACTCTGATCGATCGATCTTTTTACTAACCGTGAGAAAACGACTGAAAGCGGGCTTCTTATCTGTTGGGTTTGCTTCTACTTGAAAGCGAAGTTCAACTTCATTGCCAACGAGCCAGCCTCCTTGATCCAATTCTTTATTCCAAGAAAGTCCAATTTCTTTTCTATTCACAGAAGTTTTGCCTGAAAAGAAATAGGAGGCTCTCGATTTATTAAATGGATCAAGTTCCTTACCTTTCCAATCCACCCTTATCGTTAAAGGGTATATCTTGTCTTTTACTGTCAGCTCTCCTGTTACCTTAGAAAGAGATTCTTTTTCATAACCATACTCTTTTCCAATAAACTTGATGTGAGGAAACTTTCTCACATCAAAGAAATCATTTTTTCTAAGATGCCTATCTCTTTTTTTATCAGCAGTATCAATTGATTTGGTATCGATAACGACTTCTAAGTTTTTAACCTTATTGGTTTTACTATCAAAATCATATGTCCCCACAAATTTTTTAAATCGCCCTTCAACTTCACCAAAGCGCATAAATGGAATTTTAAAGAGAATAGAGGAATGCTCGCTATTTATTTCATATGTTTTTGAGAAAGTAGTAAAAGATAAACAAAAAAAACATAGAGCAATAATTAAACGCATTTGGCCTCACCTGTAGAATTCCTAGAATCTGCCAAAAAAATGAGACAGTCAAATTGTGGATAAAAGCATCTAACATATTGATTATAGCTATTTACTCAAGCATTTCCTTCAACTAACCGATACTTAATGAGTGAGAGTTTATACAAAATTGATATTCCTAGGTGTTCTGGTTGTTACATTAAACAGCTGTGAAGAGAGTATGCAATCACCTCCTTTTAATCCACAACAATATGGTGAAAGCCAAGTGGCCTCACAAGACTTTGTTGATGACCTTAATAGAGTACAAAGACAGTCATCATTTCCTAGCTCAGGAGAAGGCATGAGCCGCTGGGTGAACAATCAGGTTTCAGGTCCTACTAGTGGAATGTGTGTTGATACAACTGAAGTAGATTCAGGGGCTGACTACTCGGCAGTAATGTCTGATGAAGAGAAAGAATTTTTAGAAAAAGAAGTTGGAGATCCTCCTAGTCCAGGTGGTCCCGTCCAAACTCAACTTCCAGCAGTCAATGCTCAAAGCCAAGATGTTTATAAGTACGGATACTATAGATACAAAGATAGCGATCAAAAGGTTTATGGTACAGAACGAACAATTTGGAGAATAAAAGCAGCAGGAAAATTACTGGCCCAAAAAGGAATCGTCATGGGAATTGGCGATATCTCTTCAAGAGGCGGAAGAACGAGAGGTCATGCTGAACATCAAGGCGGACAGGATGTAGACCTTAGGCTGATAAATGACAACGGGGTTGCAACTCCTTGTACTGTAGGAAATTCAAGTTGCTATAATAGAGAAAAAACTTTTACAATGATTAAGACTTTAATAGATGTTGATCCTACAAAGGTTGATAAAGTTCTTATCAATGACCCTGTATTAAGAAGACAAATTAATAATTACTATCAATTAAAAACGGGAAGCTCTAGAGGTATTGCTTCTGCATGTGCTAGTCATGATAATCATGTACATTTTAGCTGGAAGAGACGATGAAATTAGCATATTTGATAACAACTTTAATGATATTTTCACAGATAGTGACAGCTGAGCCTTGCCAAGTTTTTGAAGATAAAATGTTCTTTCAAGATCAAGAAGGCGAATTTATCCCTCAAGGAAAAGGTAAGGAAGCTAAGAAAATATATCCTGTTTTTACCAAATTTCAAGCCGACTATCCTACTAGAGCTTCACTAAATATTCCCTTCAAAGGAAATTGCGAAAACCTTAAAGTGAAGAAAGTAAAAGTTTACCGTGCTCTTGGGGCCAACCAACTAGCAGGGGATCAACATTTATCTGAGAAGAATGACCACAACCAACATGGTAACGAAGTGGCCGGAATTCAGTGGGACGAAAAGCCAATCTTTGAAGGTGAGAAATCCATCAGAGTAACAACAAGGAATATTATCCTCTCTTCTTTTGATATAAACGAAATGGCCAACACTGCTCCTAAGAAGAAGCATATTTGGAGATATAAATTTATTGTTATTTATCAAAAAGACGATAAAAAATTACAGTCATTTACTAAGATTTTCCACTCACCTTTGATTCATTAATTTTAGACTTTTGTAGAATTAATTACTTTCAGCTCTTAAGTCGATAATTCGTTCGAGCCTTTCATCTCCGAATTCTAAGGACTCACCAACCTCAGCTTCACCTTTTATTATTTGAATACGCCACGGATTTTCTGGGTCTCTAAGATAAGTTGTGGCAGTCGCACCTGTATCATCAAGGATTTGAATAATCATTATTGAATCAGGATCTGCGGCACCGATACCCATGACTTCTTTTTGGCGATAGTACTTATATGAAAAGTCATTTCGAAGTTTTTTAAGTCTCATCAAGTCCACATCTTTTACACTTCTTCTAGCTCCAACGAGAACTCTTTGTGCGACCTTATGTTGTTGATCCCAATGCTTTCCATAGTCAGCAACCACCATCGCCCCCATGGCAAAAGCTTTACCAACTTTTCGATCAGAAGACGTAGAGTAACCAATTGATTGTCCATAGTGTGGTGCTACTGCCTCAGAGTGCCATTTTGCAATCTCAGCTAAGTCCCCCTCACCTCTATGAAAGAGAGCTTTCTCGTAAGTATCAATATCACCCATAGCGACTTCTCTAATTTTAGCGGGATCTGCTGTTCTTGCGCCAAGAACATGGTTACTAGTCATGTGAGGGCTCAGTTGTTTAAACATTCCCACTAGCTCTGCTTCAGACTTAGGAGTTCTTCCTGCTAAAGTTGCTAAACCTCTCCAATTTACTTCGTCTTTATACCAAGTATTCATTTTATAATTATATTTAAGAGGATCATCATACGAACCTTCCCCATAAAGAGCTCTAAAGTCTTGATCGGCCACTCCTAACTGTAACCTCTCTACTCTTTCTTTGCCTTTATAGCGACGGTAATCGTAATAAGCATTATTTTCTTTAAGAAGCTTTAAGGCCTTTTCATGAATCTCTTCCCATGCCAGAGTTGGGTTTTGTTGCATCCTAGTTGATAAAGTAGCATCATCGGCAATAACCTTCTTTACGAACTCTGCATACTGTCCATCATCAATTCTTTCAATATTTCCTGATGGAGTAAGTGGATTCTTTTTATTATCTCTAATCATATCGAGTTCTATTGGTTCTCTTCTCATAGGAGCAATGAGATCTGGCGAATTATCTAAAGGTAATCCAACCTGAGCTCTTAAAGTGAGATCATCAACAAGTTCATTGGAGGCGATAATTCCATCTTTAATTTCTTTTTTCCAAACTTCTAACGGAGTGAAAAGGTCATTATCTGGGTTAAGAATTCTTGGAGGAGGAAAACCTTCTCTCATTAATGGGTAATAGAGAGCGAATTGTCTTGTTGATCTTCCGTTACCATCGGCAAAAGGATGGATTGAAATAATATCTCTTTGAAATTCCGCTAAGAGATCAGTGTATTCATCGAGAGCTTCAGGATTATCTATAGGACCTAATTTTGCTCTTTTTTGATTAAACCACTTAATCCTTTCCTTCGTTAAACTCTCAACCAATTCTCTTTGTCTATTTGAAAGAGCTATCGCTAAATTAGAGTGTTTATCATCAAGTGCCCTAAGACTTATTTCAATCTGTGCCTTCTGCTGATTGTACTTTTCTATTGCAACAGCATTATCAACTTTCCAAATTTTTATATTATCTTGTAGCTGAAGCATCTCTTCAACTTCACTTGGCATGAGAGGTCGAGACTTTTGCATACTTAAAAGGTCAGCAAGCTTATTCTCAGCCACTGGCAACCTTGTACTTATTTTTTGGATATTAGCATTAACGGTTTGAAGATACTTTACAATTTCAGCTCTTTCAACATCAAGGCCTCTTAATCTTTTAATATCATTTACCATCTCTGGATTTATGGTAGCGAGCCTCTCTAGGGCCACATCACCTATTTCTTTAAATGATGGATATAGTATCTGTCCTGATACTGTTGTATCAGTACTACTTGTAACTGTGAAACCGATGTATGGGTTTTCATCAACTTGTTTAAGTATTTGCCTATCAACAGGTGTAGAAACATATCCTATAACACCCACATCTCGAATTTTTCCGATTCGACTACTATCAAGACCATCAACTCCTCCTTCCATCATTTGCGCTTGAATTTTTTTTAATGTTTCAAGAGACATCTCAGGATTTTCATCCATCAACCACTGAGTTGTTTTTTTATAATTTAGAAAAGGCTGGTGGCCTCCGGAATCATAACGAGAGCTGAAATTCACTTCATGTAATTTTGTTTTACCTGAAGCTACATCGTATAAACTTCTTGAACTATGCTTATAATCAATAAAGTATAGTGATTCTAAATTATCTAAAACTTGCTGGGCCTCTTTACTATTAGCTGTTCTATTCGCTGGTGAACGAATTCCCATAGCATCACTAAATTGGCTTAAAAAACCATCACCAGAAGGATCATTTGTTGAGTATCTATCAATAACATGTTTTCGAAGTAACTCTTGTTTCTCTCTATAATTCAGTCTTGTAATATCACCAAAACTATCTGCAAAATACCCTGAAGCATTTTGAAAATTTCTTGTTGGAGGTCTTGCGGCAATACCTGAACGAACAAGAAAATCAGCTTGATCTTGATCAAAACCACCTTCAACAAGCCTCTTTTTCATAAGAGCTAACTCTTCATCAACAAAGCTAAAAAGTCCGTTGCCACTGGTTCGTCCAACATCATTTGCTTTAGCAAGAGCTATTTTCATTTTCTTAAGTGTTTTTACATCAAGACCTTTTTCACTAAGTCCTAGCTTATTAATTGCTAAGCTAAATTTTTCATCTAAAGTAAATTTTGAGTTTTCAATTTGTTCTGCTTGCCTGAATTTAACTGCCGTACTAGCTTCCAAAGTCTCAATCACCTTACGCTGGCCTACTTCGCCTGATACTTTTATAACTCGTCCATTAGATAAGGTTATCGCCTCGTCACTTACCGGAACGAGAGCCTGTAGTGAACGAGGACTAGACAAAACTCCCCTTTTACTACTTGATAATACAAAAATTCTGCCTTTATTATTTACATCGACTATGCCCTCAAAAAACTCACCATTTCTTTCAAAAGTAATAAAGTTGTCGGGAGTAAAAGAATCCACCGATAAGCTTCTTTTTTTAATTAGAGATTCTGCACCTTCAGCATTCTTCCTCATAAATTCAATAAACTCTTGATTTTTATGCTGAGAATGATTATCTAAAATATCAAATTTTCTAATAATATCATCTACATTTTGCCTAGAACTTCTAGCAATATGATCAATATACTCAGCTCGACTACCAGTATAGCTATTCCAGAAATGAACACTGGTACCATCATCAAATTTAACAATATCTCGTGGTCGATGCTTAAAACTCTCTAACGTAATGTGACTAGCACCTTTGCTTCCTATAGCTGAACCATCTGAAGATAAGACGATATACTTCTCAGGATCGACTCCTTTATGCTTAAGCACCCAGTATTTTTTCCCATCGGTTCCTTTTAAAGGAGAAAAAGAACGAGGACTTAACATTTGCAGATTAATATCTCCTCTATAGTTGAGTTTAGCGAGAGTTTCTCTATGCTGATCCACCATGAGTGCATACTCTTTATGATTCTTT
>JAONMX010000139.1 GCA_028378565.1 Bacteriovoracaceae bacterium | reverse complement strand
TAGATGATCCTTAAAAAAACATGCTTTCTTACCTGGCAAGTATTCTAAAGTTGTAAAGACGTAATCACCTTGTCTAAAGGCGTTTGAGCTTGCGAGAGCTTCAACATCTTTTAAAATTTCACCATTTACTAAAAACATTTTGCTACTCAGTTTTATGTGGTATTCAACCTCTATGGAAACCAATGACAATAATATTGCCATTATCGGCTTAGGTAACCAAGCTAAGGCTTGGGCCTTGAACCTCAGAGATAGTGGTTATCGTATAACTATTCTTTTACGTAAAGATAGCTCATCTTTCAAATCTGCCGCTTCGCTAAAGCTAGAGACGGCCGTTATAGAAGAAGCTCTTCCTCAATTTAAAAATATTTTATTACTTATACCCGATGATCAGCAAGCACCCTTCTTAGAGAAATACGGCCATTTGCTACTAGAAAACTCAAGAGTCGTCTACGCTCATGGTTGGGCCATTGCCTGCGAGAATATTGCGACAACATTTCCACAGTTTAGCCACCTTCTCTTGGCCCCTAAGGCCATAAGTTCAGAGGTTAGATATCAGTTTGAAACTAAAGGTAAGTTAGCAGCAGTCTACAGTGTAGAGGCCTCTACCTCTATTCAGAATGATGTGAGCTGGCTTAAGAAGTTAGCCACAGCAATTGGTATTACTGGTCTTTATCAAAGCAGTGCTAAAGATGAGACTTATGCTGATCTATTCAGTGAACAATCTTTGCTATGTGGTCTACTTCCTTATGCTGCTAAGAAATCATTTGATCTTCTGATTTCAAAGGGAATCTCTAAAGAAGTTGCCTACTTTGAATGCTGGCTTGAGGTAAAACTTATAGCTGACGCAATGGTCAAAATGGGGCCTGAATCCTTTTTCCAACTAATTAGCCCCAATGCCCTACTCGGTGCACAAAAAGCGCAGCATTTGATCTTTGACAAAGTGTACCAAGAAAAACTAGAAATGCTCTTTAGAGAGATTGAAGATGGTGATTTTGTTAAGTTTACTAAATCAACTGATATTGATTCAACTCGAAAAGAGATGATTGATTATTGGTCAAATAGTTTGCTTTCAAAAGTCCACCATGAAGTAAGTGATAAAGTAATTTCTCAATAAGGAACTCATGAAGCTTAACACACGTAAAATCAAGGCCAATAAAGTTTCAGAAGGTAAGCTACCGCTACAGATGCTTACTTGTTATGATTTTCAAACGGCACAATTATTTAATGAAACAGAAGTTGATATGCTGCTGGTAGGAGATAGCCTTGGAAATGTTATTCTAGGTTATGAAACGACTGTAGAAGTGACACTTGAAGAAATGATTGTTTTCGGTGCAGCTGTTAAAAGAGGTGCTCCTCATAAGTTTGTCATTGTTGATATGCCTTTTGGCACATACAACACTGTGGAAGATGGTCTAAAGAATGCAACAATTCTTTTTCAAAAAACAAAAGCTGAAGCAATTAAGATTGAAGCTTCAAATAATATAAATATCAAATTGATTAAGAGACTTTGTGAAGTTGGAATTCCAGTTATGGGTCATATTGGCTTAACTCCTCAAAGCGTTCATGAGCTTGGTGGCTACTATACTCATGGAAATTCAGATGACTCTGCAATGAAACTTGTACAACAAGCAAGAGCACTAGAGGCTGCAGGCTGTTTCTCTATTGTTTTAGAGTGTGTTACCAAAAGTTTAGCTACTGAAATAACAAATCTATTAGATGTTCCGACTATTGGAATTGGAGCTGGTGATAAGACTGACGGTCAAGTCCTAGTAACGAATGATTTATTAAGACTAGGCCCAAATCAACCACCTAAGTTTGTGGAACCAATCGCCAATCTTTTTCACCTTAAAAAACAGCTTATCTCAAACTATTTACAAGATAAAAAGTTTAATAGCATAGAAGAGTTCAATGAGTCCTCAATCGAACATTGATTTAATTACAATTGATCATGGTAATACAAACCCTCATGTTGGTTTTTTTACGAAAGGTGAATTAACAAAAACTCTTGCTTTAAAAGATGTTGATCAGCAATTGCTTAAAGAAAACTATGTGGTCTTAAGTAGTGTTGGTAAAAAAAATGATATACCGAATCTTCCCCTCAAAATTGATATTGAATCATTATGGAAAGACCATCATTTTGCCTCAATGAATGTAGACTATCACAAGGAATCCTTGGGAAGAGATCGTCTTTATCAAGCTGCCTACTTATATGATTTGAAAGTATTAAAAAATAAAAAGCCGGCACTCTTAATAGATGCAGGAACTTTTATTACGGTCGATCTTATTACCGAAAAAGGTTATCAAGGTGGAATTATATTACCTGGGCTTTCAAAACTATCTTCTCTTTATCCACAGGCAGAAAACTTACCTCTTATTGAAGCAAGTAAGTTTTTAGAAAATAAAGAAAATTACCACGACACTGAATCAGCAATTGTTGGTGGTGTTCAAAATATGATTTTAGGTGCCATCAAAACTATGTCAGTTGAAGACCAAAAAATTTATTTAACGGGTGGTTTATCAATCTT
>JAONMX010000138.1 GCA_028378565.1 Bacteriovoracaceae bacterium | reverse complement strand
CGCTAAACCTTTTGACTATGTGGTCTTGAATGCTGGTGGTATGCCAGATAAATTTCAAACAAATGATAAAGGAGTTGAACTACAATTTGCTTCTCAATTATTTGGTCATTACTTTCTCATTAAGAAATTAAAAGAAAAAAATAAGCTGAAAGAAGGTGCAAAAATTGTATGGGTAACTTCTGGTGGAATGTACTTAGCTAGCTTAGATTTAAAAACTATATTTGAAAATCCTAAGTATGATAAAGTTGCAACCTATGCCAATGTCAAACGAGCTCAAGTAACTCTCCTTCCTTACTTTAAAAAAGAATTTCCAAATCAAACTGTTACGGCCATGCATCCTGGCTGGGCAGAAACTCCCGGTGTAAGTTCTGCGATTCCTGAATTTGATAAAAAGATGAAAGGAAAACTCAGAACACCACTTCAAGCTGCTGACACCATTCTCTGGCTCCTTGGAACCAAAGACACAATCCAGTCGGGTGAACTCTACTTTGATCGCAGAAAAGTTAAAAAGCACTTTTTCTGGTTTACTAAAAAAAGCGACAAAGAACGTGAACACCTTGCCAAGAAAATGGAATCCTTTTCCGTCAGTTGAAGTAATACAGCTACTTAAAGATAATATACTTAGCTTTAGTTTACTTTAAGCATTTTTATAGTGCTACATTGTCATGATAACTATCTAAGGAGATTATGATGGCAAAAGGACAAGACAAGGGCAGCAAAGATAAATCTAAAAATAAAGATAAGAAAAAGCTGACGATTAAAGAAAAGAAACAAAAGAAGAATGCTAAGAATGAAAAAGCAGCGGGAAAACTAAATCCTATAATGACAAAACCGCCTAAAGAAAGTAACGATAAGAAGTAGTTAAATAGTATCAGAGAAAGCATATGGCATTAGGGTCTACCATTTACAAAGTGGATATTAATTTATCAAATTTTAATACACACTACTATCAAGACTTTAATCTCACGATGGCGAAGCATCCTTCTGAAGACGAAGCTCGAATGATGTATCGCCTCTTGGCCTTTCTTTACTGCGCTCATGAAGATCTTAAATTCACCAGAGGTCTTAGCACCACAGAAGAGCCTGAACTTTGGCAGAAGGATTATACCGGACAAATCATTCAATGGATTGATATGGGTCTTCCTGATCTAAAAAGAATTCGTCAGGCCTGTGGAAAGTCACAATCGGTAAAAGTTTTTACCTATCATCAAAATAAAGCACAAGAATGGTATCAAAAGAATAAATCGGACTTTGAAAAGAATAAGAAACTGGAAGTTTATCATTTCAACGTTAACGAAAATGGTCCCATTGATAAATTCGTAAAAAAATCAATGGTCCTCAGTTGCATCATCGAAGAAAGTCATATGTATCTTAGTAATGACAACGAACGAATCGGTATTGAAATACTAAGCGAACTTCCAGTTTAATTTGAATCAATTATTTTTTAATATTCGCACCAACAACAGCTGCCATTTGCATCATATCAATAGTCTCACCTTCTTTAAGGTTAGTAAGATCTGTTAACTTTCCTGACTTGCTTGTTGATTTTGTTTTTTTAAATATTGGTAGAAGTGTTGAGTCAGCAACAATATTCTTTCCTGCATTCTCAGCTTTACCATTTACAGTTTTAGTTTGAAGACCATTCTTCTTGATATATTCCCAAAGCTTCTTAGTAATTTCTGTTCTTGGAAGCTCTTTTGCTCCTAACATACTCGCTAGCTCGTCTTGTAATTGTACTGGTTTCTTTAATCCTTTCGCTTCTGCCATGATAAACTCCTTCTAAATTTTTACAGATGTATGTTGGTATTTTAGGACACTTCTAACCCTATTTAAACTAGATAAACCGCTAATTTGCTCTTTATTCGTTATAAAGTGGCCTTTTAACGCAGTAGCAGATTAAATTTCTATGGATTGCCATGGTGCATGACCATGACATGACGTTACTTTTTGTAAACTACTTTGAGCTTCACTCCAATACTCATTTAAAATCTCCAAGCAAGGATATGGCCAATTTTTTGTCCATGGTGCATTTCGATAGTACGAAACTCTTTGGCCTGAATCTTTTTAAGAAGCTCTGTAAACTCGACAAGGTTTTCTTTATTAGAAACGAGAGTTGTAAACCAACCACATTGTTTTTTAAATTCTGTGCTTTCGTTAATCATTTTTTTAATGAAAGCAGTTTCTCCCCCTGGGCACCATAGTTCTGCTTTAACTCCACCAAAGTTAGAAGGCTTTCCTTCTTTAACAGGGGGATGACCTTTCTTTTCTTTATTGGCATTGAGATTTTTTACTTTTCGATCAGAAGCGTGGTTGGCCTCTTTTAATGAAGAATAGAAAGGAGGATTGCACATAGTGAAATCAAACTTTTCTTCCGGTTTAACTAGGTCTTTAAAAATATTATCTTGAGTTGCTTGAAAGCGGGTTTTAATATTCTTCTTAAGTGTTTTGTTAGCTGCTAGGATCGTCTTAGCGTGATTGATTGCATTGGTATCAATATCAGAACCAACAAATTTCCAACCGTAAATAG
>JAONMX010000137.1 GCA_028378565.1 Bacteriovoracaceae bacterium | reverse complement strand
ATAGTCACGGTAAGAAAGACTATCATCAAGCAATTGATAAAGTTAGATTTCAAAAGTTCTTATCTTGGAGTATTGATAAAGGCTTTCTCGATAAAAGAATCACCCTTGATTTAGACAGAACCATTAGAGTTGTTCCTCATAATATTTTTAGTCGATCTATTCGAATTTACTTGGGTGATACTATTGTTAAATTAAAAAAATCTAATTTTAGAAGGTACTTTGGAAGAGTATTATTTCCTTCAAATAACTTTAAAATTTCAGTCAACAATAATAAGCTAAGAGTATTTGGACAGGGCTTAGGTCATGGTGTTGGTCTTTGTCAGTTGGGAGCTCTTGACCTGGCCAAGAAAGGTTGGGATTATAAAAGAATATTGGCTCACTATTTTCCTGAGCACGAACTAAAGAAGTTTTATTAATGAGCAAGTTTATTTTAATATTCTTTCTTCTTTTTAATTTCTCAAGTACTTGGAGTTTTACCATCCTCATTGACCCTGGTCATGGTGGAGAGGATGATGGTGCCACAGGACTTTATAAAGTGGGTAAAAGAAAACTACCAATTAAGGAAAAAGATCTAGCTCTTGGAATTGCTCTAAGAATTAAAAAGAAACTTTCTAAAAATTATAATACCTTTTTAACGAGATCAGTAGATAGGTCCTTAACCTTGGCCAAAAGAGCGGAGATCGCAGAAAAGGTAAACGCTGATCTTTTTATATCCGTCCATATTAACTCTAGTACAAAGCGCTCCAGTAATGGTTTTGAAACCTATTATCTCGATAATCATGATGATGCTGCGGTAAAGAAGGTAGAGTCTATCGAAAATAAGGACTTGGAAGGAGAAGCTTATATTATCGATAAAATTTTAACTGATTTGGTAATTGATAGAACTGTGAAATCCAGTAAGGGGCTTGCTACCAGCATTCATAAAACCATAAGAAAGAGAGTTAAAGGTAAGTTTCGAATGGTGGATAGAGGAGTGAAACCAGGTTTATTCTATGTTCTTGCTCTGACCAAAAGACCTGCTATCTTACTTGAGGCAGGTTTTCTTTCTAACTATAAAGAAATTTCTAAAATTAGAACAAGAAAATTTCAAGAGACTTATGCCCAAGCCGTTGCTGATGGAATTCATCTATATTTAAAAGATAAAATAAAGAAGAAGCCTAGTTTGTTTTAAGATTTTTTTGATTAAAAATAAGGAGCAGGCACTTTGAGAGAGAGAGTGATGCCTACTCCTCATTTCTGAGGGATATATATAGGACCCATTTGAGAGAGAGGGTCCTATAGATAACTTTAAAACTTTTTCAATTTTAATTAGAGACATTCACCACTGATAAGAGTGATCGATCTTCCATCTGGTCCAACATTTTGGTTTTGGAATTCAATATTACCTTGAAGAATATTTCCTGCCTGACAAGAGATACTGTTATCAAGATAAACATCCATTCCGAAGTTACCAAGCTGTGTATTATTTCCAAGTACTTCATAGTTTCCTTGGATAAATGAACAGAAAGAAACTGTTACAAAATATCTAATTCCGTTTCCGTCACTAACTTGTGATACGGCATACAGATCATTTGTTTGCATTGTATGACCAAAGTAAGCTTGGTTAACTGTTCCTGAAACTCCACCTGATGGTGCAAGGTTTCCGAAGAGTCTTCCATTTTGAGTACTTCCTTGAAGTTCAAAGATTAGGTCATTCATTCTTGGACCAGCCTGACAGTTCAGACCACTCTTTAAATTATTCCAAGTATTACTCGCTTGAGTGTTGTTTCCAAAGTTAAGTGGATTAGATGAAGTGTTTTGGTTAACAACTTCATTTGTATTTACTTTGTTTTTGTCTGACTTCCCACACCCGATAGCTAATGCAGCTACAAAACCTAAAGTAGCTATCTTCTTTGTAAGGGCCTTCAACTTAATTGTGTTAAACGCTTTCATGATACTCTCTCCTAATAAAGTATTAATAATAATCATTCCCGATTTGTGTCTACTGTTTATGTTGCATAACCCATGCCAGTTTTGACTCTTTGCGTACTTTTGGCTATGTTGCTTTCAAGTGCTTGATATTTAAGGGATTTGTTCTAACGTACTCAATAATGAAATAAATTAGAAATTGTATAGTTTTTCACAGTTGTCTAATTTCTTGTCAATTTTTGGAAAATTTTCATGGAAATGGGTTATTTCGGGCCTTCAATGGTTTATAATATCATTTTAAAACCGATGGGTAGGTTAACTACTTTTAAATAAAGGGTTTTTTAGTGTCTGAAGCTACTGGCATAAAAAAAGGTACTAATGATGCCTTAAAAAAATTCACAAAGAATGAAGAATCTAAGTTTCGGTTATGGACTTCTATAAAGATGACAATGATCCCTATTATAAGTGTGATTATTGTTGGTTGGATGTTCATCTTGCTCCTAGAGGTTGATTTCATCTTTTTTAAATCATTTGAGCTAACAGGCATAGAGAACTTTAGAGTTACTTATTATGACTATATTTTTGATAAGCTAAGTAATCTGGCCTTCTACTTATCGATTCTTTTTATCTTTTTGATTCTAACGGGGGTCTAT
>JAONMX010000136.1 GCA_028378565.1 Bacteriovoracaceae bacterium | reverse complement strand
TGAAACAGGTTTACCAATTGTTGATGACGAGGACGACTCGTCCGAGCAAGTATCATCTGAGCAAGAGTCGGAACAAGAGGCAATCTCTCTTTTGGGAGACACTGAAGAGGAAGCACAGATGCTTTCTGACGCTCTTGATGATGCTTTCGCAAGGCTGACAGGAGATAAGCTTGATGATGATCAAGAAGTTAGTGAAGAGCTTGGACTTGATCAGAAGAGAATTGACCAAGAAGAGCAGGATTTAGATAACTTAACGGGAAAGATCGTTGAGGGAGCTAAAGATTTGGACTTAGATTTAGGATTTTTACAGTCTGAAGATGAGAATCAGGAAAATAATTCAAACTCTGAATCGTAAAAATAGACGCAAGTTGACATTTTGATGCTGGGGGCCTAAGTTGCCCCCAGTTATATTTTTTAACCCAGAACAGTCGAGAAGACGGATCGGAGGTATCATGTTGAGATTACAAAAATACATTGCAGATTGTGGAATAACTTCTAGAAGAAAGGCAGAAGAGCTTATTGCTCAAGGGCGTGTTTCAGTTAATGGAGAAGTTGTTCGTCAGCTAGGAACAAAAGTGAATCCTGAGGAAGACGCCGTTATGGTTAACGGTCAGGCCATTGATCATCGATCAGTTGCCAAGGTTTACCTCGTGATGAATAAACCACGTTGTATTATGACAACTTTGGAAGATCCTGAAGGTCGTAAAACAGTTATTGATTTAATCAAAGAAGTTCCGGAGAGAGTTTATCCAGTAGGTAGACTTGATTATCTTTCAGAAGGGCTACTTCTTTTAACAAATGACGGTGATCTGGCAAATCAGATCATTCACCCAAGCGCTAATATTACAAAAGTATATGAAGTAAAAGTTTTTGGAGCAGTGACTGAAGCCCTTCTTAAAAAATTGAGAGGCGGAGCAACTGTAGATGGGATTGAACTAACACCAAGTGCGGTTAGAGTGATTAAGCAGCTTCCTACAAAAACTTGGATAGAATTTAGGTTAACAGAAGGTAAGAACAGGGAAATTAGAAAAATTTGTGAAGCCTATGGAATTACAATTGATAAACTCAAAAGAGTTGCAATCGGTGGACTTTCTGTTGATGGAATATCTCCTGGTTCATATCGATATATTACTAAAGCTCAGCTACAAAGAGCTATTGGTTTTAATAAAAATGGAACAGTTAACGAAGATCTTGAGTACTGGTCAGGTAAGAAGAGTGTTAGCTTAAAGTTAAAAGGTGCTCAGAATTGTACAAGTGCCGATGACAAAGCTTTTCATAAGTTTAGAAAAGGTGATTACTTTAAAACAGTTGCTGAACTGAAAGAAAGAAAAGAGAAAGAAGCTAAAGAGATTAGAACAAAAGCTTACGAAGAAAAAGAAGCTGCTCACCAAGCGAGACAAAAGAAGAAGAAAGATAGACAACGTAAAAAATCAGAAGAGAAAAACGGTGGAGTTCACGCTCAATTTGTTAAATAAAAAAAGCCCTCATAATGAGGGCTTTTTTATTTGTATAAAATTAAATTTTATTCAGCAGTACAATTTGCTTCTTCTCTTACTTCGATACTCATATCATCAAGAAGTAAGACACCATTTTTAGATTGCATATTATTTTCGTTATCTTTGTATACATAAGTGAACATACTGTAAGAAGCCGCATGAGTTAAACAAAGAAGCATAAACTGATTTTCACCAACTGCTTTTGATAGGTTAGGCATAATCGATGTATCGATTAGTTCATTAACTAAAGACTCTTCATAAATACAGTCGTCATATATATCAACTGACTTGATTCCAGAATTTTCTCCATTCAAGTTAAATGGGATGGCAACTGTACTTCCAGTTAAATCTTGGCAGGTTATTTGGGCATACTGATTTATGGAAATGAGAGTGATAATGGCAAAAAATAGCTTTTTCATAGAAACCTTATGTTAGAGATAGTTTTCAATATCATCTAAGGTCATTTAATGTCATGAACTCTGTAAAAATTGCACAAAAAAAGGGCCATTTTATGGCCCTCTAGCTACATGATTATTAAATCTTACTAAAGCTAAAAAGTGGAGGTTGCTGAGATAACAAGTCTATTTGTTAGCAGTCGTATGTAACGACTTTAGCGTCATTCATTTGATCTAAAAGAAGATCGATTGAATATTCTAAGGCTTGCTCATCGTATGGGATAGAAGAGTCTTTTGCTGCTTGAATAAACCTAGCTTGCTTAATTAAACTAGCGCACATTCTCATGGCCTCTGCTGAACCATCAAAATATTCACCCTCATCATCTGTCGTCATAACATGTGTAAGCATTTTATTTAAAGTTTTAAGGATTCTTACATGAGCTGAAGAAAGCTCAGTTGTCTCAATTTCTATAAAAACTTTTTCTTGTGATGTTTTGTGATTCGCCATAGTTCTTCCTCTGCAAAACTCTAAGGGTTACATAAATATCTTTTCGGAAATTTTTTCAATGATTTTAGACATTTATACTAGAGAATTTTACTTTTCTCGTGATCGTCCAATTTTCAATGAGTTATTAATGGTTTACAAAGAATAATACTAGGACTATTATCTCAACA
>JAONMX010000135.1 GCA_028378565.1 Bacteriovoracaceae bacterium | reverse complement strand
AAAGCTTACCTTCATCTTATTGATCCACCATTTTCCATTATCTTTCTTAAGTGATTTAGAAAAAACTTTTCCAATTTTGAATGACTTCTCAAGACCTTTTCTTAATTTTTTACGAGTGAAGAACTTTCCAAAAAGAGACTCTCCATCTTCCATTAAGTAATGGCCTTCTAGGTCTTCACTTTTAACTAGAGACTCCTTCTTAACTGAGCCCTTAACTGGAGCAAAGAAGAGTTGACCTACAACTTCACCTTTTGTTCTTAACTAAAGAAAAAAGATTCTTCTTGCTAAGACCAAGTCCCATGGAAATTTTATCAAGAGTAAAACCATTATCGGCAACAAGACTTGCTGAAGATTTCTCTATATCTTTAACTAACTTTTCAACTAGCTTATTCTTAGAGTCACTCTTCCCATTATTCTTTGGTTTAATACTCCATTCAATTCTCACTCTTGCATCACCTGATAGTTCGCTCCACCAAAGTAAGTTACCACTCTGACTTACTGAAATGCTAAGTCTAAACTTATTAGGTACCCAAGAATTACTTTGAACATTCTCTAAATCTTTTACTTGTTGGTGAATGAGAAGAATTCTCTCTTCTAAATTAGATCTTACCTTTTCACGCTTATTTAATTTAACTTTATCTAGTGCTAAATTAATCGAAGGCTGAACTTCTTTTAAAAGCTGATCATTACTTATGCTTGAATCAATTTGAGTCGCTTTTGGCTCATCGAGTTTCTTTTCACTACTTTTCTTAGTCCAATTTAACTCTATACCACTTGCTGCTTTCACAGCACTGAAACCTAAGATTCCACTTTTACTAACAGATACATCTGTTTTCTGTCCTGAAAGTTTCCAGCCACCAAAGAGATGATCTGCTTCTGTCTTCTCTAGAATTTCTTTTTGTGAGCCAACAATAAGCTCCATTGTATCAATGACTTTTAACTCACTGCCTTTGTTCTTAGTCGAGCTTTCTTCGAACCAATTCGTCGGAACGGTTGAAGCAAAGAGACTATTTATTGATAGTAATAATATTATTAATTTCATAATTTCCTACTTTGTGAAAATAAAGCGTTGCTTTAATGATAATCCAAGATCCCAAGGACCTAGCCCAACAGTTCCGGCCAGACCTAGGCCAAGACTAAACTTCGTCAGTTTCCAGTTATTCACAGCCTTATGAGTACCGTCTAAACTTAATGCTGCTTGATTTGCTTGATCTAATATAAAGCTGAAACTTTTCTGATAAGACTCTTTTGTCAGAGTGCTCACCTTTTCTACTCCATTCTCATCTAGCGTTATAACAGGAAGATTGGCCCCGTATGTGTTTAACGATAGAATTAATGAAAGCCCTAATAACTTCTTCATCTCTTCTCCTTGATTTAAAAAATCAAAATACTATTAAAGTTTGAGGTGTCAAACAAAAAAAAGCATCATCAAACTCATTCGCAGTATTAAGTTAACACTTAGAAATAGGTCTGAATAATTAAGATTTGATCCGGAATTTGTTATTAATGTAATGGCTCACAAAAAAGCTTTCCATCTAAAAGCTCTGTGATGTAGACCGAAACAATTTGATTCTTAAGATCTATTTCTGACTTCATATAAACGCGGACATAGTTGGAAGTGTATCCTTCCCATAGCCCTTCTTTATTTCTTCTTTCAAAAAGAACCTTATTGCTAGTATTCACTTGATCTTCGCTAAACATATCAAGCTTAGCATCCCCAAACATATTGAGTGCTTTTACTCTCGCTTTTTTTACTGGATGCTGAATATGATCTTCCATTCGAGTGGCCGTTGTCCCCTTTCTCTTTGAGTATGGGAAAACATGAAAGTGAGTAATAGGAAGTTCTTTTAAGAGGTCATAAGTTTCCTGAAATTGCTCATCAGTTTCGCCAGGATACCCAGCGATAACATCAGCACCAATCCCCGCGTTTGGAAATCTCGTAATCACTTTATTAATAATTTTCTTATAGTCATCAACGCTATACTTACGGCGCATACTTTTTAAAATATCATTATTTCCACTTTGCATAGGAATATGAAAGTGATCCTGAAACTTAGGTGAAGAGGCAAAGACATCTAGTAGTTCATCAGTAATCGTATTGGGTTCTACCGAAGAAAGTCTTAAACGCTCAAGCCCTTCTAAATCTAAGATTGCTTGAACTAGATCCGCGAGTTTTTCTCCCGAGCTATTTTCATACTCTCCAATATTGACACCGGTGAGGACAATCTCTTTGAAGCCATTAGCAATTAGTGACTTTGCTTCGATAACAGCATTTTCAATAGTAATGGCCCTTGATCTTCCTCTGGCCTGAGGAATAATACAGAAGCTACATACGTAGTTACAGCCATCCTGAATTTTTAAGAAGGCTCTAGTATGACCATCAGCTGTGCTGGTGGCGGCACCATAGAACTCTGCTGTTTTATCAACGTGAACAGAGTCTTTTTCTTCTTCATCTAGATATTCAAAGACTTTGTATTTTTCAGTTGTTCCTAAAACCAGATCAACTCCTGTCATCTGAGCGATTCTTGGAGCGTCCATTTGGGCATAACAACCCGCAACGACAATCTTGCCATCTGGGCTTGATTTGGTGGCCTTTC
>JAONMX010000134.1 GCA_028378565.1 Bacteriovoracaceae bacterium | reverse complement strand
TATTAAGAAAGAAGATAACTTCTTTGTCGAAGAAAGACTAGAAAAGCTAGATAACGTAGTAAAGAATTATAAAAAAAGACACGCTGAAGATAAGAAGTTCTATGTTAATGATGGTTTATTTTTTACATCAAAAAAACAATTGCATGATTTAAATACGAATTTAACTTCTCCTCTAACTGGGTTAGATAAACAACAGGTGACTGTCTTATGGAGGCAAGGAGCTGAGGGGATTGAGTCACCACAAAACTTGTGGATTCTAGGACTATTAAAAGAAATTGAGAAAGCTTTTGGTATTAATATAGATATTGTTGGTCCTGATTACAGTAATCCAAACTGGATAACAATGGCACGAGAAAATAAAAGTTATGATTTAAGAGTTTCGTCAGTGGATACAGGAACTAGAGCTCATCCCTGGTTGATCGAAATGATGTTTTGTGGAAAGTTTGGAGTTTCATTCCCAGACCTAGATGACCGTATCTGTGATTTTACAAAAAGTAATTTTGAAATGGAGTTAGAAGATTTTGAAAAAAATATAGAAAACCTGTTTAAAAAGAATATTGCTGTACAGCCATTGTTTTTTGACTCTATGAAGAAAATAATTAGTAAAAATATATCAGCAAGTCAGCTACCTAAAACTGAACTTCATGCACGTTTTGAGAATATTGAGCTAGAATGATTAATTTAAAAAATTATGAAATTATTCAAGCATCAATATTGTCCGAAAAAGGTATGTGTTTATGGCATACAAATATTTCTAATAAAAAAGGTTTATCTGTAGCAGGAGGTTTTCATGCTTGTAAGGACACATCTTATCAAATCGCATATTCTGAGCTTTGTGAAAGATTAAGAGTAAGAGAGCTTTCGAATATTTGTCCGGAGAGCTGGAAGCTCGATTTATATGCAGGCTCCTCTGGATTCGCTTTTGGTTTTGATGACAGGGCAACATTTCTTCGAGCGTTGTGTGAAGCTACAGAGAGATGGGCCTGGTCAGAATGGATTGATAAGCGAAATATGCCTTTAAATAGAAATGAATATACTTCAGTTTCGATGGTTGATAATGTTCTTTTTTCAAACTTCGAAAGAGTATCAACTTACGAATGTCCTATTGATGTTAATTTTAAAGGTACAGAATTTAAACTATGGTTTTATGTTGTCCTTGGAGAAACAGACAAGGGTATCTTTCCTGGAAGTCGTGTTTCATTTGAGAAAGGTGTCGGACATGAACATGCCTCTATTGAAGCATGGAGGCATTATAAGATTTATGAAAGTGGAAAAAAAATAGAGAATGATCATTTCTATAGTCGAATATTTTATTTTGGTGAAAACAAAATAGACGCATTGAAACAGTTAGATCACTCTTCAGAGACTAGCCCAATATGTAATATTTCTTTTTCAAAATGTGAAAAAATTTATGATGGATATTTGTGGAGAGTTCTTAATACCGATTATATAAGCTGGGACTATGGTGATGAAAAAAGATTTGTTTATTAATAAGACATGGGCTGGTGTATGCGTTTCATTTCTTTTAGTTGTTCTTGTTTTTTCAACATTTACTTTCTCCTACCTTAGAGAAAAAAACAACCTTACTAAACAAATAGCATTGCAAGTGAAATATCATAATTCAGATATTTATAATTTAACTAATGTGATAAATTCCTTTGAATCAAATAGTTATATTAAATGTACGAGTATATATATAAACAATCGAAAGGTTATGTATACAGAGTCTGAGTCTCAATCGTGCAATTATCTGACTTCTTTGTTTCTAATTGTTGTTGATGTTGAAACCGCTTATGGCAGAGTTAAGCTGTATTCATATTATTTACCTAACTTGATTGTTACGCTTGCCTTAACAGCTTTAACTTTTTTACTAGTGCTTTTTTTATTTAAATACTTTTATCTCCTTGATAAGAGCAAAAATGTAATTTTGAGTCATGAAAGATATAAGGGGAAACTTTTAAAAGAACTTGCACATGATATTAGGTCGCCGTTGACTTCGTTAGAGATGATGATGAAGAGGGTGGATGAAATTCCTGCTAGCAAAAAGAAATTGATTTTTCAGGCAATTGAGAGAATACAAGATATTGCAAATGGTCTTCTATATTCAAGTAATGAAAATGACAATAAAGCCAATGAACCAATTCGGGCAACAATTGAAAAAATCATAACTGAGAAGAGAGAACTTATTAAAAGCTCAAGTGTTCATATGGATATATCTGTAAATTATGATGCTAATATTTATACGGTTTTTACGGAACTACCTTCTAATCTTTTGAAAAGAATTCTAAGTAATCTAATGAATAACAGTATTGATGCTTTAACAAATAAAAGCAGTGGGCTTGTACAAATCAACGTTAATAAAAAAGAAAATAGTTTAGAGATTGAGATTACAGACAACGGTAAAGGTATTCCTGAGCATGTAATGGATAAAATTTTGAAAGATGAGCCTGTGACTTTTGGAAAAGAAGATGGCAACGGTATTGGTCTCACTCACGCAAAGGAAGTTATCACAAAGTATAATGGTGAATTTGCTCTAGAGTCGAAAGAGGGAGAAGGAACTGTTGTTACTATTAAATTACCATTGGCCGAAATGCCAAAAT
>JAONMX010000133.1 GCA_028378565.1 Bacteriovoracaceae bacterium | reverse complement strand
CTTATCATATCAAAACCAGAGAGAGTTCATTGCCACCCTTTAAGTTACTTGGAGTCAAACAATTGCCTTAGTTTTCTTAGAAGTAGAGGTTACGGCGAAGTTTTAAAAGTAAATAAAGATCATTATGATAGAGGTTTGCTTTTTCGATTAGATTTTGAAACATCTGGTGTCCTCTTTTTTACAAAGAAAGAATCTATTTATGAGCAGGTGAGAGGTGACTTTCAACAAGTGATGAAAGAAAAATTTTACTTAGCAATTGTTAGTAATGAGATTGAAGAGAGTGGTACTTTAATAAATGTTATTTCCACAAAAGGAAAGACAGTAAAAGAAGACGAAAAAGGTGTCACCGCAGAAATATCATTTGAGAAAATTGGTTCCAACGATAAGTACTCATTAATTAAAATAAAACTTGGGCATGGGCATCGTCATCAAATTAGAGCACAACTCAAACTGAATGGAACTCCTATTCTGGGGGATACATTATATGGGGGAGAAGAATCTGAACGAGTATGGCTTCACGCTCTTTCCTATGAAATTGTTATCAATGAAGATGAAGTTATTAAAGTAAGTGATACACCTGAATTATTTTTTAGTTTCTTGAACTTGAACAGTGACCTTTAAGTGCTCTGAAATAAGCTTTTGATCTTTCAACGTTGCTAATTTTACTAAAAACTTTCCTTGAGTAAGAGCGTTTATTGTTAACTCTGGATGGATGAGTCTGAGTCTAACATATTCAGTTCTTTCAAGATTATCTGAAGGGCTATTCTTAGCAATGAGAATAAGATAGTTTGCGATCTCTCTATAGAGTAATTTTTTTAAATTTTTACTATCTACTTTCTTCGCTGAGTTTTCAGCAGATACGTATTGAACATGAACCCAAAGATTATTACCTTCACAGCCCGTAGACCAGTTTGCTGGTATTCGTCTTTCAAGCTTAACAATAGTGGCCTTACAGCTTGTAGGGATGAGGTTCTCTCTTTTGAAGATTTTACCGTCTTTGTAGAGGCCCATCAAAAAGATGGCCATGAGTAGTATACCTACCCCTAATATTGGATTCTTTATAAGTGTTTTCAATGCCATAGCAATATTATGGCAGTATTTTCAATAAAAATCACTAAAGGAAATAAAAGAATAACCGACAAGTATTGTACGGTATTTAAGAGATAAGATTTCCTCAACTATTGAGAATTACTTAGGAAGTTATATATGAGTCAGAAAAATCCATTATTAAACGATCACTTTTGGAAATGGATCAAGGCCTTGGATCAATATACGGGGAAGAATAGTTATAAAAATATAGTCACAATATTTAATGGAGTGGAGAATGACGAGGTTCTCTTCCATGAGGCCGTGCATTTTATGCAAAAGTTTGGCTACGATATTAAGGCCTATAAGCATGAAGGAGAGTTGTGGCTCAACTCTGGAGAGAGTCCAGAAATAAGAGTGGGCTTTACCCTTTCTGACTGGCTTGCTTTTCAATCTCAATTTCCATTTATTCAAAACTTTGAGGATCATGCTGTTTTCGGAGATTTAGTGAACTTCCTTAAAAGGCAAGAGTATGCCAACTCTCAATATGATCTTTATAGAGTTATAAGTGATGATGAAACGAAGAAGAAAATGATTGAAGGCTTTGCCAATGAAGAGAAGTCGATTATTGCGAATCTAGAGAACTCGGTTAATGAAAAAATTTGTCTTGTTCTCAATACAAAACATAATAAATTTTTGGAAGTATTTCCCCATAAGCTTGTTTACTTAGAAGGAAATTTGCATTTAGTAGGAGAGGATACAAACGATAGATGTTTGCTGGCCATTAATGTAAACGAAATTCTCTCTTTAAGTTTTCATGAAGATATAAACTATGAGCTAAACTTCTCTCCCATTGAGATAGAAGATTTTATCTCTGCATTTAGATCAGTTGCTAGTAATGAAGAAAGACTGGTTATGAAAATACTAACCCCAGAATCGGTTGATTTAAATCCTCCTTATCACTTTTTAGGAAATCCATATATAACCTCAAGTGCTGACGGTGATCTTATCTGGGCAGCAAGTGTAGAGGTTTCAGATGAATTGTATGACTGGCTTGGTGAAATTCACGAATATGTAGAAATTGTTGATCCTGAGGGAGTTAAAATGGGCCTTGAGGAATATATTAAGCAAACTACAAAAATTCCATTGAAAAAAGCATCTTAAAAGTTAACAATGAAGCTTCATGAGTAAGCTCAATAGTAAAAACTTTTTTATGATCTCCTTTCTTCCTGCCATCGCTTATTGGTATCTAGAAGAAAACTATCCCCTACGAATTGCTATTGCAGGAGGGTTGGCCCTTGCTGTTCTCGAAATGATCCTCGAAAAAATATTCACGAAACATGTGCACGGAATTAGTAAGTTTAATTTCTACCTTATCCTTGTTCTTGGAGGATTGTCTTTGATTGGAGATGAAGGAATTTGGTTTAAGCTTCAACCTAGCTTTACAGGAGTTGGGATTGGACTCTTTATCTTTTTTAAACTTAAATTCGGAGAGGGTTTATTACAGGAAATGGCAAAGAGTTTAGATAAACCTATTCCACCTGGAGGGTTTTTTAAAACAATTGAGACTCACATGGGTCTTCTCTTTTTTTTCTATGGTCTTTTTATGGCCTACGTGGCAATCAATTTAACAACTGGGCAGTGGCTATTTTATAAAACCGCAGGT
>JAONMX010000132.1 GCA_028378565.1 Bacteriovoracaceae bacterium | reverse complement strand
ATAAATTTGGGTAATACCAATTGATGTCCAAAACCAAAATGAGAACGATTCAGGATTGTAGGGGATGCCAATAACTCCCCAGTCTCCAGCGAGTAATACGACTGTTGTTAAGGCCGAGAGCAAGATTGGAGTGATATCAGCTTTTTGTTTATTAAAGTAAAAATAGATGCATTTATAAATTAGAAATAATGGAAAGATCGTTATTATTAATAAGTAAAAAATCATACCCCAACCTAAGTCGATGGCCAATGAAATAAAGAGGTTGTCGAAAGTCCATGTTGATTTAATTCCATAAACAGGGTCTTTCATGATAACACTTTTTGCAAGAGAGACGGCACCCCCTGTCCTACCAGGACCAAGGCCAATTGGGTTTTGATCTATGACCAATACCATTTTGTGCCTCATGAACAAATAGTGCTATTTTCTTCATAGTCATTAATAACTCTTTTAAAAACTCTAGTTTACGATAAAATGAATTATCTATGATTTTAAACAATTATGAGAAATGTACAATTATAAGTCCAAAGTTTCATCCAAGTAAGGATGGACTAAGCGACTTTTCAACAATTTTTTGTCAAAAATTAGCTAATTTTTACCCAATCAAAATAGTCAGTAATCAGGACTCCATGTTACCACCCAGTCTTGTTAATACTTCTGCTGATATTTATAAGTTGAAAAATTTTAGATTGCTAAGTTTAGTAAAACTATTATCAAGCGTAGTCTTTAGTCCAAAAGATTTTGGAGATAAACTGATTTTTCAATATGTTCCTCATATGTACTCGAAAAAAGCCGGAATTAACTTATATTTCCCTTTATTTTTAATATTACTAAAACTTTTGAGACCAAATCTAAAGCTATATTCCTTTGTTCATGAGCTTTGGCATCCAAACTGTGCGGATATAAAGTCTAAATTCATTCACTATTTTCATAAGTTAATGCTCTTTCCGCTTCTATGCTGTTCTGAAAAGACTTTTGTTAGTTGTGAGTCCTTCTATAAACTTATCAGTGAGTTTTGCCCAATTAAGAAAGATCGTTTTATTCTATGTCCTGTTCCTTCAAATATCTCAAATGATCCGAGTAAAGAGAATAAGATAACGATAGGAAGAAATAGAATTATCCATTTTGGATCAGACCATATTTCTAAAGAAGTTCCAAAATTACTTTTGATTTTAGATGAGCTTACAACTCAATATAATATAGAGGTTGATTTTATTGGATTAGAAAAACCATCCTACTTTAAAAGTCAGAATGAAAGAATTAAGTTTCATGGTCATCTTAGTGATATAAAGGTGAGCAGGTTTTTTCAAGAGTCTTATCTCTTATTAGCTTTCTTTACAGATGGAGTTTCAACGAGAAGAGGCTCTGTTATGGCAGCACTAGAACATGGGTGCAATGTTCTTACAACAGTTCATGAAAGCTCTGATTCTCTTTTGAGAAATGGGTCTCTGTTGTTGTCAGTTAATAGTTTAACGGCTTATAAAAAACTATTAACAGAAGTCATTCTTAAGAATGTTGGGCTCCATGATTCTTCCGAAATTGAATCATTCTATCGAGATAACTTTTCTTGGGACCGATTAATTTCAGTAGTAAAAGAGGAGATCTCTAGTTGAAGATATTAATGATATGTCATTTACCCTTAGATCCGACTCTTGGGGGGGGGCGAAGGTTTATATAGAGAATGCTGCTGCCATGAGAGAGTTAGGAGTGATTGTCGATCTAATTGGTCCTGAGACATATGCTACTGAGGTTTTAATTTATAAGGATGAGAATTATAGGATTGAGGCCTTCGCACCACTGATTAAAAACTATATTAAGACAAATGGTTCTTCTTACGATGTTATTGAATATGAGAATACTTACCTTCCATATAAAAGAAGTGAGATTGAATATAATGGTATTTTAGTTTGTCGTAGCGTCTTGCTGGTTAATCACTTTGATAAACTCCGACTGCCTACTAATTTATTTAAAGCAAAATTAAAAAATATTTATTATTCCTTAACTGGGAAGGCTCCTTATCAGAGAAGGCAAGAGCTTTCGCTCATTTGTTTAAATCATGCAGATATTATTAATGTTCCAAATAATCTTGATAGAGAAAAGATTATCTCCCTAGGTGTAGATTCAGAAAAAATTATAACTGCCCCTTACGGATATTTTTCTGAAAAACTAAACTCTATGCCATTATTAGATAACTTTAACTCTAAGGAAGTTAGTTTTATAGGGAGTTTTGACCCCAGAAAGGGATCTATTGAGTTTCCCAAAATTATTTCTAAGGTTGTTGAGAAGAACCCCGAGGTTATTTTCAATTTGTTAGGTTGTAAGGGACGCTATACTAGTGAGGAGCAAATCCTTTCATTATTTCCAAAAAGCTTGCATAAGAATATAAATATTAAAATGCATTTTGATCCAGCTGATCTTTGTGACTTATTAAAGAAGACATCTATCGGAATTTTCCCTAGTCATTTAGAAAGTTTTGGGTTCGGTCTGCTTGAGTTGATGTTAAGAGGTATTCCAACGGTAGGTTATGATGTTCCAGGACCTTCTGATCTTCTGATCGCTGATTTGAAGACCAAGAGAGGCGATTGGCACGCTATAGTCGATCGTATCTGTAGACTAATTTCTGATCAAAGTTTTTACCATAGCTGTCGATTAACAAGTCTTCAGCATATTCGTGAGTTTTCATGGCGTAATAGTGCAGAGTTACAGCTTGATTCATACATAAAATATAAAGAAAACTTTA
>JAONMX010000131.1 GCA_028378565.1 Bacteriovoracaceae bacterium | reverse complement strand
TCATTCTTAACAACATCCATGAATTCATTATTATTAGTAACATGTCTGTTAAATTCTAATAATTGCTCGATCCAATCGAGCTTTGCACTACCACCAGCAACACCTTCTTTATATCTCCAGTGAGCCGCGATACCTGCTTCAGCGACATTATCCATATCATAGGTTCTAATTTGGATTTCAATTCTTTCAGCATTAGGTCCAATAACTGTTGTGTGAAGAGACTGATAGCCGTTCACTTTAGGTATTGCTACATAGTCTTTGAATCGTCCAGGTATAGGAGTGAAAGAAGAGTGAACAATCCCTAAGGCCTTATAACATTCAGTGATATTACTAAGAATAACTCTAAAGGCCAAGATGTCACTAATCTGATCATAGTCCATGCCCCTTGCTTTCATTTTCTTATAGATAGAGTAAAAGTGTTTCGGGCGACCTTTTACTTCAGCTTTCATGCCGTATTCAATCAGCTTATCTTGAATCGTCTCAATCGTTTGATTAATATAATCATCACGATCCGTTTTCTTCATTGCTATTTTTTCAGCAAGACGATAATAAATATCAGGATGAAGGAATCTCAAACAAAGATCTTCAAGCTCGGCCTTAACGGAGTTAATACCTAAACGACTGGCAAGAGGTACATAAATATCGAGTGTTTCTTGGGCAATCTTTTTTTGTTTTTCATCTGAGACATATTGTAGCGTTCTCATATTATGCATACGATCTGCTAACTTAACGATAATAACTCTAATATCTTTGGCCATGGCCACAACCATCTTACGAAAGTTTTCAGCTTGGCTTTCCTCTTTTGTTTTAAAATTAATTTTGGAAATTTTTGTCAGGCCTATTACAATTTGAGCGACATCTTTATTAAATTCTTTTTCAAGCTCAGCAGGATCAATATCACAATCTTCAACCACATCGTGAAGAAGACCCGCCACAATACTATCTAAATCGAGTCTTAATTTAACTAGAGTTGCAGAAACATTTCGTGGATGAATAATATAATCTTCACCACTACTTCTTTTTTGACCTTCATGTGCTTTTGTAGCGTAATGATACGCTTTTTCTAGCATATCAAAATCAGCTTCTGGGTAATAACCTTCCACCCTACGCTTTAACTCTTCGTAGCTAATTTCTCTTTCATGTGAAAAATCTAATGGTCGAAACAAGTTCTTTATCCTTCTAAAATACTAGCTACTGTTCGTCTTAATTCACTATAAGCTTTATCTAAATCATCATTAACCACGCAAAAATCATAGTCATCTTTGCGTAGAATCTCTTTTTTAGCATTATCTAAACGTACATTGATCACATCTTCCGAGTCCGTACCTCTTCCTCGTAAGCGACTTTCTAATTCTTCTAAATTTGGAGGAGCAATATAAATGGCCTTGGCCTCATCTCCAAATTCATTTTTCATACTATCTGTTCCTTGAACATCAAGATCAAAAAGGAGTGAAAAACCGTTATCTACTTTTGTCGCAACAAAACCTTTACTTGTTCCATAATAATTTTCATGAACTTTTGCCCACTCAATAAAGTCGCCTTGTGCTTTTTTCTTTAAAAATTCTTCTTCTGAAATAAAGAAGTAATGTTTTCCATCAACTTCGCCTTCACGTTGCTTTCTGGTTGTAAAAGAAACTGACCAGTGAAGCTGACGAAACTCCTCTTTAAGTCTTTTAATCAATGTAGACTTACCTGAACCAGAAGGAGCGACAATGATTATAATTTTTCCTCTGACCATATCTATTCCAGATTTAAACCTTGCTCTCTCATTTTTTCTAGCTGAACCTTCATCTGCACAACAGAATCAGAGATCTCCTTCAAACTAGACTTAGAGCCAATAGTATTTGTTTCTCTATTAAATTCTTGAACTAAGAAATCAAGTTGACGCCCAACTTCTCCGCCCATATTTAAAATCTCTTCTAACTTTTGAGTATGTGCTTCAATTCTATTGATTTCTTCATGAACATCAAGCTTTTCCATGAAATAGACTACTTCTTGCATAAATCTTGGCTCATCTATGCCTAAATCTTTTCCAAACTCACTAAATTTCTTCAGAAGCTTCTCTTCCACATTTTTTTGGAAGCTAGGAATTTCTTTTTTGATGGCCTCAAAGTAACCCATATAAGCCACCTTATGTTTCTCAATTATTGCTTTTAATTTTGACCCTTCTGACTCACGACTCTTTTTCAAATTATCTAAAGCGTCGTCTAAAGCTGCCAGTGTCAGTTCCATTAACTCTTGGTCTTGGCTTAGGTCATATTCCTTCATAAACTCATGACGTAGAAACTCTGTCGGTTGTATGGCCAAGTTTTCATCACCAACCATCTGCTTCATTTTATTTACATACTCTTGAACTTTTTGATCATCGAGATCATCAAATTTTGAATTCGATTGTGCTCTTTTAAAATTTACATAAATATCAAAGCTTCCTCTATTAAAGAGGTCTGTTACTTTTTTCTTCATATCAATTTCAATTGAGTTATATACTGAAGACATCTTAAGTCGAATATCTTTGAACCGGTTATTTACACTTTTAGCTTCAACGGTAACTGTATAGTTTCCACCAGCTTTTTCACCACGACCAAAACCAGTCATTGATTGAATCGACATATATACCCTTTAGTTAGGAAAATTATTTTGACCAGAGTGATCAAAAATTGTTTGGTTACCCATTCTTCTGAATTTTTTAAATCTCTGTTCTTGTAAAGCTTTTACACTTAGTTTCGAAAGAGCTTTGATTTCTTTTT
>JAONMX010000130.1 GCA_028378565.1 Bacteriovoracaceae bacterium | reverse complement strand
ACCATTGAAGATATAATTGCGATTATGCCAGACAGTGTGAAAAAGGATGTTGTGGTTATGAACCCTTCCAGGTCACTCCAAGAAGGTCCACGTTTTCTTATGAAGTCGGCCAATGCTGAAGTTGTCTTTTCAGTAAATGGTCATCCTGATAAATCCAGTGGTGGTGGCCAATCAATTGAAATGCTTGTTTGGGATGGGAAGACAGGTACCTATCAAATGGCCGAAATTAAAATGAAAAATGGTAAACCAAGTGTTGAAAAAAATCCACGTCGATGCGTTCATTGCCATGGAAGTCATCCGAATATAAGACCTGTTTTTGATCCTTATAATTTTTGGGCCCATACCGTTCCCTTTACTAGAGATGATTTGATTGGTGGTCCTGATCCAAGCAAATGGAACCAAGATACTAAGAACTATCTGGCCTTCCTCGATAAGGTAAAAGATGATGCCAAAAAAGAAGTTGAAACAGGTGAGCGTACACGTTACTCAGTTCTCTCTCCCATTTTAGAAAATAACGACCCTGATAATATTCGTGCCTTCTTTAAAAACTCCAAAACACCTGTTGCCACTTATCGAATTCAAGCGGAAGCACAAACTCCAAATCCTCCAGGCTCTAGTAATTTTGATGGAGGTCCGGCAGTTAGACTCTTTGATAATATGTATTACAACAATCACTGTAGACTCAATCGAATGATCGCCGACAAAGAAAATAATCCGGCATTTGATCAAAATAAATATGCTATTGACGCAGTGGCAAAGGGTTGCTTTGATGAAGGTCCAGAGGGAATAAAAGATATTCAGACCTACTTTCCTGAATCTTTTAATAATCAATCAGAGAAATATTTTAAAGGACGCTATTCCGTTCCCCCTAATGCTAAGGCATGGTGCCGGCTACAAGGCACTCTATGAAGACACAAAGAATAAACAAGAAGCTTATTATGCAGACAGAGTCGGTAGAAAACTTTGGGCCACTGAAAAAATGTACATGGAAGATTTTGAAGAGGAAATGAATCAAAGAATTGCTGCAGAAACTGATTCTGAAAAGCAAGATCAAATAAGAAGAGAGTATGAGATAAAAGCTTATGAGGCCGCAAAAAGTGACTTAAGAGCTGGAGCTAGTCATTCTGTCTTAGAAGATAGAGAAGAAAGTTTAGATCAAGTTGCTCCTTTGAGATATGTGCTAGAAGCTAGTGGAATGGATACTTCCCTACTTTCAATGTCTGTTGATCCAGAATCCTACACCTTTGGAGACTTCTTCAGTAATATTGCCGACTTTGGTTTTATCAAAGAACTTAATAAAAAAAGCTGTAGTGACCTTAAAAAGCTAAGTGTAGAGGCCTTTAATCAGGCTCCCGATGATATTCTCGAAAATTATTCTGTGAATGCCACAGAGTCGTGCCAAAACCCATGGGATACTCGCCCCCTGACTTTTGGTAATGAGCAATTACTTGAAGATTTACAAGTTGCTTCTCTAGCAGATGCAAGAGACAAATTAAGAAATGATGTCAGAGATATTTTAAACTCAGAGGGCTGTGCTGGTTGCCATGCTTATGGAGTTAAAGGTGCACCCCCAATTCCCTTTTCTAATATGAATGCCCTTGATAGAGAGCTCACAAATTCTAGTGGAGAAATTGGAAATCTAGCACAACGAGTTTGGAATAGAGTTTCGCGAGTGGACGGACAACATGGAGTCATGCCTCTAGGTGGACCTCCAATTGATGAAGAAGATAAAGAAAAAATAAAACAATACTTTGAAACATTTGATTCTCCCTACGCAAGAAGAATTGAAGTTGTTAGCGGAAATATTATTGATCTTAATACCAGAGATGGCGTAAGTTTTAGTACTGAGGCCAATACTTCAACTATGAACCCAGTTAATGTTTTAGGAATTCCTGAGTCAGGAAATTCCGGAAGCTTCTTTGGTGGTGGCGGTCTTGGCGGCTTCCCTGGTGGTGACCAAAAGAAGACTTTACAAAACAAAATGCAAAACAAAGAAGTGCTACAAAATGGAGTTGTTGGTGAGTCAAAAATCACTGAAAATAATGTTGACGCTGTACTTCAAGAAAGTGAAGGTTTCGGATTCTAGGTCACTTAACGCTTCGTCAAAATATATCTTTAAAATGGGGCCTTATTAAAGGCCCTTTTTGTTTCAAACTATACACAAACATCGCTATAATCCCAGTGTCTTAAACATCACCTATCATAGGTCTAAAGGGGAAGAGCATGAGCACTTTTATCGTCGTATCAGACGGCATGGACAAAGAGATTTTCAAACAACTTCAAGGTGTAGAAAATTTTGAAGTATTTCCTGAAGCAAAAATTTCTCAAGAGAAATTACAAGAGCTACTACCAAAGATTGAAGGTTTAGTGATTCGTTCAGCAACCACAGTGACTGCGGATCTTTTAGAGAAAGCCCCTAATCTAAAATATGTTATTAGAGCAGGAGAAGGAACAGATAATATTGATAAGAAATCATGTGAACAAAAAGGTGTTAAGGTTTCAAACACACCTGGTGCTAATAATAATTCAGCAGCGGAACATGCTATCGCTCTTATGATGACAACCTTAAGAAAAACAGCATGGGCCCACAACACCATGGCTAAAGGTGGTTGGGACAAATCGAAATATACCGGTGTTGAATTAGCTGATAAGAAAGTAGGGATTGTTGGTTTTGGTAGAATCGGTCAGATTGTTGCCAAACGTCTTGCTGGCTTTGATCCTAAAGTAAAATTCTACGATCCATTTATTGAGAAAAGCGATCTTCCTTACGCAACAAAAGCAAAAG
>JAONMX010000013.1 GCA_028378565.1 Bacteriovoracaceae bacterium | reverse complement strand
CGACTACAGCAGGCTTCATCTCATGTTCTGCTAAGTAAGAAAAGAATTTTTGAGTAATTTCCTTTTGTGATTTCTTAGAAAGCTCGCTTGAGTCGAAAACGATTGAAAGCCGTTTCTGTTATATAATCTAAAAAGGTAATGAAATCTTCCTCTGCAATATAAATATTTTTATAGTTTAACATTTCTAATTTTGTAAGCTCTGCTTGCTCAAAACAAGTATCTTTCGAGAGATATTTTTGGAATTTATTATTATCCTTAATCTTAAGATAGATATCGACAGGTGTGCATGAAATGAAGTTTAACATTTCAAGAGATAGTGCCTTTAGAGGTAGAGAATCAATTTTTTGTTCATTTTCTTCTTTTTTTGATGCCATAATTTTTGAATGTATTTGGTCAATGATTTGCTTTGTATTTGGTAAACTATCCATAAAAAAGACGTTGTCATCTTTTGTGATATTTGATTCACCAAGTACAAATAATAATGTCTTTGAACTTATCTTTTGGGATAATTTTAAAGCAGTTTCTTCGTTTTTGTTTTGAGCAACGGAAATAACTGCTATAAAGTCATCAAATAACTCTAAAAGAGCAATAGCATCAATAGCATCACTTCTCGCATGAATATTGAAGTCAAATTCTTTTTTTAAACTTAACTCTAAAGCAAGTCTTGTTTCTAAATCTGGTTCTACAATTAAAATTTGCATTTTTAACTCCCTACCTTTGGAAGCTTTGAGCCTACAACTACATCGGGAAAAATTTCACTATAGTTTTTAATTTTAGTTTCACTTACTCTTCTCCAAATATGAGAGCGATTTAGCATTTGAAATGAGCGAAAACCTTTGGCCCCCTATCATTTCAGCAAAGGCCTCAACCGTTAAACGATGGAAATTTGCGACTCTTTTGTATTTATCATCAACCACTAATCCATTAACTAGTGATGGGTCTTGGGTCGCAATACCTGTAGGACATTTGTTCGTATTACATATTAATGCCTGAATACAGCCTAATGCCAACATCATTCCTCTGGCGCTATTACAAGCGTCAGCCCCTAGAGCAATGACTTTAATAATATCAAAACCAGTTAGAATTTTTCCAGAAGCAATGACTTTAATATCTTTTTTAAGGTCATACTCATTTAAAAGATCAACCACTATTGTTAAACCATTTATTAAACTCATACCAATTCGATTACTGAACTCTAATGGTGCAGCTCCTGTTCCACCTTCGCCACCGTCAACAGTTATGAAGTCTGGAGTAATTCCTGTTTTTACCATTTGAATACAAAGTTCTTCAAACTCTGAAGGATCTCCTAAGCAAAGTTTAAAGCCGACAGGCTTTCCGCCGGAAAGTTCTCTTAGTCTTTTGATAAAATGAAGTAAACCATTTGGACCATTGAAAGCGTGGTGAGAACCTGGAGATATAACATCAGTGTAGGGTTCAATTGATCTAGCTTTTGCAATGAGAGGAGTGTTCTTTCCTTTTGGTAGGATACCTCCGTGACCTGCTTTTGCTCCTTGAGAGAGTTTTATTTCAATCATCTTTACACTTGGAAGATTAGACCGTTGTGCAAACATATGTTCTGAAAATAGACCATCCTTGTCACGACATCCAAAGTATCCTGTACCGATTTGCCAAATTAAATCACCAGAATGTTTTAAATGAAAGTCACTAATAGATCCTTCACCTGTATTGTGAGCAAAGTTACCTTTTTTTGCTCCCTTATTTAAAGCTTCAATAGCATTTGAACTTAAACTACCATAACTCATGGCCGAGATATTAAAAATTGAAAGCAATAGGGTTTTAGACACTCAGGGCCGCCAACATTTACTCTTAGATTTTCTGGGTGGACATCATGAGCGTCGATGGGATTCATACTATGATTTATCCACTCGTAACCAGGCTCATAAACATCAAGCTGTGTTCCAAAAGGAGTTGTTGATAGTTGATCTTTTGCCCTTTGATACACAACACTTCTCAGTATTCTAGAGATAGGTGTTCCACCGGTATCAGATTCTATAAAGTATTGGTAAATTTTTGGCCTTAGTTCCTCCATAAGATAGCGACCCCTGCCGAGAATAGGGTAGTTTCTCATAAGAGTTCGTTTTGTTTGAAGCATTTCATATATTCCTAAAATGACAATTGGAACAGTGACGGTATATGAATACAGCCAATAATGAGAATGAAACCAATACAGGATTGCTTGTATCGCTAGAGTTGTAAAACTGACAAAAATGAAAAGTTTTCTCATGAGGTACCTTTGGGTAATTAAACGATATAATAATTTTATATTAGTACATTTCGTTTAAGTATTAGAGGAAGATTTGACCACTTTAGTTGAAAAGAAACAAAGAGAGACCCATCAGAACGATCAAGTAATTATCATTGGGGGGGGAGCTGCAGGAATTTTTTGTTCTTTGCAACTAGGACTAATGGGTATTAAGTCTCGAGTGCTAGAGATGAACTCAAAATTAGGAAAGAAGATTATCGTAAGTGGTGGAGGGAATTGTAACTTCACAAATCTAGAGGTGAATGAAAAAAACTTTCAAAGTGAAAATACTAAGTTTACCATTTCTTCACTGCGAAAATATAGTTCGCAGGATTTTATAAAATTTCTTGAGTCCAATGGATTTCAATACTATGAAAAGAAGCTAGGACAGCTCTTTTGTAAAAATAAGTCTAAGTCTCTGCTTGAGTTACTACTCAATGAATGCCGAAAGGTCGGAGTTGAGTTTAGATTAAATACAGAAGTTAAAAGTGTTTTGTTAACTGATGAAAATAAATATTTATTAACCACAGAAACTGAGCAATTTGAGACCAGTACTCTTGTCATCGCAAGCGGTGGTCTAAGTTTTCCTGGAATTGGAGTTAGTGATATCGGTTATAAGGTAGGTAAAACTTTTGGGCATAAAATTGTTCAGCCGGAGGCTTCCCTTGTTCCATTTGTGTTAAGTGAGGATAAGAAGAAAATATGGGATGTAGAACTCTCTGGAGTTGCACTTCCTGTTGAAATTTCATGTAATAAAAAGATTTTCGAAGATGATCTTTTATTTACTCACAAGGGTCTAAGTGGTCCGGCAATTCTCAAAATTAGTCTCTATTGGAATAAAGGAGATGATGTTACGATCAATTACTTACCTAATATACAATTTGAGAAATTAATTCTTGATAAGAAAAAAAGAGAGGGAAAAACCTTGGTATCTTCTTTTATGAATACTTACTTACCTAAGAAGCTTACTAAGAGAATCTTTGAGGTTCTTCTAATCAATAGTGAAAAGAAAGTTGGAGACTTATCAAATACGGATATAAAAGAATTAGTCGATTTGTTACATCGAAACGTAATTACTCCTTCAAAAACTGAAGGTTTTAAAAAGGCTGAGGTTACGAGAGGGGGAGTTAGTGTAACAAACATTAGCTCTAAGACTTTAGAAAGTAGTAATCAGAAAAATTTATACTTTATAGGAGAAGTTCTTGATGTTACAGGATGGCTTGGGGGCTATAATTTTCAATGGGCATGGTCTTCTGCATATTCTGCTAGTCAGGCGATTGTCGATAAAATAAACTATGACTATGAATAAAGTAAGAAAGATATTTTTCAGTGGTGGAGGAAGTGGTGGTCATGTGATGCCTGCTCTTACACTTATCGATTTTTTGAAAAAAAATAATCCTGAAATTGAGATACATTACATTGGAGATTCTAAAGGTATTGAGTATGAATTGGTAAATTCAAGAGGAGTTGCTTTTCATTCAATCCACACAGGTAAGTTAAGAAGGTACTTTAGTTTACAAAATTTTATTGATTTCTTTAAAGTCATATTAGGAATATTTGAAGCTTTCTTTACGCTGCTTTCTCACCCCCAAAGTATTGTCTTTTGTACTGGTGGCTTTGTGACAGTACCTGTGGTCATTGCTGCTTTCTTACAAGGTAAGAAAGTTTACATTCATGAACAAACTAGTCGAGTAGGTTTAGCAAATAAAATTAGCTCTTACTTTGCAACAAGAGTTTTTATTTCTTTTGAAGAAAGTCATCAATATTTCCCTAAAGATAAGACTAGCTTTACTGGTTATCCTATTAGGGAAGATTTTTTCAATGATACCAGTGAGACATCAGAGTCTTTATCAACCTCATTTCAGTTTGTAGATGCTTCTAAGCCTTTGCTCTTTGTGACAGGAGGTGGAAATGGTTCACAGCTGATAAATGAAAATATAAAAGAAAATCTTGATTCTCTGAAAAAGGATTTTAATATTGTTCATCAAGTAGGAAAGAACTTTGAAAAAGAGTATTCTGAATTTAATGATGGTTCTTACTACAGTGCTGGTTTTTTTGATAAGGAAATAATTGATCTTTTGAAATGTTCTAAAGTAATTGTTTCAAGGTCAGGAGCAGGTACTGTTATGGAACTCTTGGCCCTTGGGAAAAGGTCTGTTTTGATACCTCTTGCTATAGCTCAGAAAAATGAACAGTATTACAATGCCCTAGAGGCAAAAGAGAAAATGGGCTCTCTTTTAATAGAAGAAAAAAACTTAACCAGTGAAAAGCTATTCTCTTCAATTAAGCTACTTAAGGAAGAGAGTCGTGATACAAAGGTTGCTAATACAGAGGCAACTTCTAAAATTATAAAAGAGATATTATGAATAAGTCTTTTGATATTGAAAAAGTGATGAATTTGATAAAAACATTTGCTGAAAAAAGAGATTGGGATCAATTTCACAGTCCTAAGAATATTTCGATGGCCTTAGCTGTAGAGTCTTCTGAGCTACTAGAAATTTTTCAATGGCTTAAAGAAGAACAGTCATGGGAAGTCATGAAGGATGAAAAGACGAGTGTTGCGGTAAAAGATGAAATTGCTGATGTTGCTGTCTACTTATTAAGGTTATGCGATTTACTAAGTGTAGACCTTGAAAGTGCAATTGTGGATAAAATGAAAAAGAATGGTGAAAAATATCCCTCTGAACTGGTCAGAGGGTCTTCTAAAAAATACGATGAGTATTAGATAATCAATAAGTCAATTAGACTCCTAAAAGTCCGTCTCTAAGACCTTCGTCTGCTGCATTAATAAACCAAATGCTAAGTAAAGCTCTTGAGAAGTCTTTGTTTCCAAAAGTTCCTTTATCACTACCATTGAATTTTACATTAATGCCTTTGTCAGTGAAGCTGACAATGATTTTTTGGTTCTTTTGAATATCACCCATGGCCGCATTAAACTTATCAAAGTGAGCTTGAAGTTTTGTACGCTGTGACTGTGGAACTGCTGCTTTCCAAGCATCGCTCCATCCACCACGAAGCTTTTCTGCTTCAACATCTCTAACAAAGTTCATGTCAATTACTTTTGGATTTCCTTGATCAAGAATTTTAGCTGAGTTGGTAGACTTTTCTTTTACATATAATCCGCCAACGTAAACTTTTACTCTTAACCATGTTGCTTTCCTTGTCCCCATACCATTAAGCATAAGGTTTTCATTACCGACTTTCATTGTCTCGGGCATTGTTACGCCATAAACTTCACCGGCAAATGAACTAAACGAAAGCAAAAATGAAAATAATAAAACTTTAAACATAAATAACTCCTTTATTTACGAACAACTGATCTTTTGTTTGAAGCAAGTTCTTTCTTTCTAATTCTAATCTGTAATGGAGAAACTTCAACCCATTCATCTTTGTCTATCCAATCCATAGCAAATTCCATGGTCATTGGTTGGATTGGTGGAAGAACGATATTGACGTCTTTTCCAGCTGTTCTCATTGATGAAAGATGCTTCTCTCTAACGACGTTAACGTTGGTATCATTGGTTCTTGTGTGTTCACCTACAACTTGTCCTTCATAACATTGCTGACCAGGTAAAACGAATTGTTTACCAAGACTTAGTAAGTTGAAGAGTGCATATGGCGTAATTTTCCCCGCTCTATCTGAGATAATAGCACCATTTTGCCTAGCGAGTAGATCACCTGCATATGGTTTATAACCAAGAAACTCAGAAGACATTAAGCCTTCACCACGAGTATCTGTTAGGAATTGTGATCTATAACCAATAAGGCCCCTTGATGGAATAATAAATGTTACACGAGTTCTATCGTCACCAATAGGCATCATGTTTTCCATTTTCCCTTTTCTGACAGAGAGTTTTTCTGTAATTGCACCAGTTGCATCACTCGGGATATCGAGAACAACTTTTTCATATGGTTCTTGCATTTCACCGTCTACTTCTTGGAAAAGAACCTCAGGTCTTGAAACCATAAATTCAAAACCACTTCTACGTAGTTCTTCAAATACAATGGCCAGTTGAAGCTCTCCACGACCTTTTAGCATATAAATTTTTGGATCTTCTGTTGGCTCATATTGAAGAGCAACGTTTGTACGACAAGAGTCTTCTAAAAATTCTTCAAGTTTTCTACTTGTTAAATATTCGCCCTCTTTACCAGATAGCGGCGAGGTATTAACACTTACGTTCACGCTAACTGTTGGTGGCTCAACTTCAATTCTCTCTAGTGGGTCGTGTGTATCGAGAGAGCAAATCGTATCTCCAATTTTTCCTTCAGTTAGACCTGAAAGAATAATGATTTCACCTGCAGTTGCTGTTTCAACTTCTTCCATTCCTAATTTGCTATAAACTTGAATTGATGAAGCTTTGAAATTTCTATTTTTTTCTTTACCCATTGCCGTAACTGTTTCGTGCTTTGAGATTTTTCCTCTTTGAATTCTTCCAATAACTTGTGGTCCAAGAAATGTATTATAGCCAAGGTTGGCCACCAGCATTTGAAGCCCACCTTCACTTGTTAGTGATGGAACAGGATAAAAGTCAGATACAATGAAATCAAGAATATCATGCAGGTTTTCTTTTTTAACATCTCTTTCTTTAGAGGCCCAACCTTCTTTAGCTGAAGCGTATACAACAGGAATATCTAAATCAAAATCTTCAATATTTAGCATTGAAGCGAGTTCTAAGAATAAATCTTCAATCTCTCCATGAACTTCATCAATTCTTTCATCTGGACGATCAACCTTATTTATAACAACACCAATTTTGATTCCTCTTTCCATTGCCTTTGTTAGTACAAAACGAGTTTGTGGAAGAGGACCTTCTGATGCATCAACAAGGAGAAGAACTCCATCAACCATAGAAAGAGATCTTTCAACTTCTCCACCAAAGTCGGCGTGACCAGGAGTATCGAGAAGGTTGATTTTAAAACCTTTCCAATTGAAGGCACAGTTTTTAGCTGTAATTGTAATCCCTCTTTCTCTTTCAATGTCACCACTGTCCATGATACGGTCTGTACCAACTTGTTTGTCAGATAAAGTACCTGACTGCTTAAGTAGTCCATCCACTAGGGTTGTTTTTCCATGGTCAACGTGTGCTACCACGGCAATGTTTTTTAGAGATAATTCGCTCATTTGTTTTCCTGCGTTGCGTCTATTTGACAATATAATTTTGAAGGTACTATTGCTGATAACTTACGAATTGTAACCAAGAAAAAAGAAAATGCTGCAGTTAAAAAATATTTCAAAATCATACGGAACTCGCGTCTTATTTGATGATGTGAATATCAATTTCTCCCCGAAAAATAGAGTCGGTCTGGTGGGAAGAAACGGAACGGGTAAATCTACCTTGTTTAAGATCATTCTAGGTAGTGAGACTTCAGATACAGGTTCTGTAGCAATTCCCAAAGGTTATCGGCTTGGTAGTCTTAATCAGCATATTAAATTTACCAAAGAGAGTGTGCTTGATGAGGTGATGAAAGTCCTCCCGAAGGAGTTAGAGTTCGAAACTTATCGAGCTGAGAAGATTCTATTTGGACTTGGTTTTGATGATGAAATGACGATGAAGGACCCGAGAGATTTCTCTGGGGGTTATCAAGTACGAATTGAACTGGCAAAAACTCTCGTTCAAGAGCCAAATCTTCTTCTCTTAGATGAACCAACCAATTACCTTGATATTGTTTCACTACGTTGGCTTGAGAGATTCCTTATTAATTTTGATGGTGAGGTTATTTTAATTACCCACGATAGAAGCTTTATGGATGCTGTCTGTACTCATGTGATGGGAATACATCGTGGGAAAGTAAGAAAATTAAAAGGCGACACACACAATTTTTATTTTCAGATAGCTCAGGATGAAGAGATTTATGAAAAAACGAGGTTGAACCAAGACAAAAAGAAAAAAGAGATTCAGCAATTTATTGATAAGTTTAAGGCCAAAGCATCGAAAGCTAGACAAGCTCAATCAAAAGAAAAACTTATTGAAAAAATGGAATCAATGGACAAGCTAGAGGAGATTCCTGAGTTTGGATTCTCCTTTAAATATCAAGACTGTCCTTCAAAAGTTTTAGCTGAGTTTAATAATTTAGAATTTGGTTATGACGAAAATTTACTATTTTCAAATATATCCCTTCATCTGGCCAAAGGTGACCGGGTAGGGATCATTGGAAAGAATGGTAAAGGAAAATCGACAATCTTAAACTTGATGAACCATTATTTAAAATCGGAAAGCTCAGAGATTAAATATCATGCGGTGGCAAAAGTTGGACATTTTGGTCAAACAAATATTGAAAGACTTCATCTTAAAAACTCTATTGAACAAGAGGTTTTTGCTACAAATGAAAAGCTTTCTAGAACAGAGGTTCGTTCTATTTGTGGTTCCATGATGTTTCCTGGCGATGATGCTTTGAAGAAAATTTCTGTTTTATCCGGTGGGGAAAAAAGTAGAGTCATGCTTGGCAAAATTCTAGCAACACCGGTTAATATTCTCTACTTAGATGAACCTACTAACCATCTGGATATGGAGTCTGTTGAAACACTCACCAATGAAATTGAAGACTTTGAAGGGGCCGCTGTCTTTGTTACTCACAATGAGTTTATGCTAAGAAAGTTGGCAACCAAACTCATTATCTTTCATAAAGGAGTGGCCGAGGTTTTCGATGGCAATTATGATGAGTTTCTTGAAAAAGTTGGATGGGAAGAGGAGATCGATCTTAGTAAAAAAGTAAAAGAAAAGCCTGTTGCACCTAAAACTCCTGCAAAAAATAATAGTAATTTTAATAAACAAAAAATTGAAATGTCGATTGAAGAAAAAGAAAATAAAATAGTAGAGCTCGAAGCGATGATTGAAAAATTTCAAAAGATGATCGATACGAAGGCCAGTAAAGGTGAAGACTTTTCTGAGTTAACCATAACACTTTCTAAACTATCCGATAAAGTTGAAGAAGAGTTTGAGGCCTTAGCAAATTTATCTGAGCAACTAAACTAACTCAATTATTAAGATCCTCTTTGCCATTTGTGAAACTTCTTTACAACTTTGAGAAGACCTTCTGGTTTTCTTTCTTTTTTCCAGTTTCCGGAAAGGTACTTATTGGCCTCACCCATTGTAGGATAAGGATGTATTGTTCCTAAGATACCATTGAGCCCAAAGCCGTGCTTCATAGCCGCAGTAAATTCTAATAAAAGGTCGCTGGCATGTTGTCCAACAATTGTTGCCCCAATAATTTTATCAGTTCCAGGTTTCGTTAGTACTTTTACAAAGCCAAAATCTTCACTGTCAGCAATGGCCCTATCAAGATCATCGATTCCATATTTTGTAACTTCATAGGAGATCCCTTTTGCTTTTGCCATCTTTTCGTTGAGTCCAACTGTGGCAACCTCCGGATCAGTATAGGTACACCAAGGTATTACACTGTAATCAACTTTAAACTTTTTGAATTTTCCAAAGAGTCCATTAACAGCACAGAACCATGCTTGATGAGCTGCTGTATGTGTAAGTTGAAAAGGACCAGTGACATCACCACAAACAAAAATATTTGGATAATTTGTTTGAAGATAATCATTTGCTTCTATTGTTCCATTTTTTCTAATTTCAACATTAAGATTCTCAAGGCCAAAGCCTTTGATATTTGCTTTTCTACCGACAGCGATTAAAACCTTATCAAAAGGAAGTTCAACATCTTTACCATTATGTTCAGCAACAAGAATACCTTCTTTAAATTCTTTTGCTCTATGACCAGTTAGAACTTTAATTCCATCAGCCTCTAGTTTTTTGGTGAGTTCCGCTGATACGTCCTCATCCTCAATGGAGAGAATACGCTCTCCCATTTCTACAATTGAAACTTCTGAACCAAATCTCGCAAATGATTGGGCCATCTCAAGACCAATTGGACCACCGCCGAGAACAAGAAATCTCTTTGGTAATTCTCTTATATCCCAAAGATTATCACTAACTAAATAATCGATTTTATCAAGGCCAGGAATGGGAGGAACTAAAGGACTGGCACCGGTGGCAATCGTGATATTTCTCGTTGTAAGTACTTCTCCGTTCACTTCAACTTCCCAAGGAGAAAGAATAGTTGCTTTTCCTACGTAGCAATCGACACCGAGCTTAGTATATCTTTCAACTGAATCATGAGGTTCAATTTTCTTAATAACATTTTGAACTCTTTCCATTACCTCTGAAAAATTAAACTTCATTTCTACAGAGTCTATTCCGTACTTTTTTGAATTCTTAGCAAGTGAAAGAACCTTAGCCGATTTGATAAGAGCTTTTGAAGGGACGCAGCCTGTATTAAGGCAATCTCCACCCATGGCATGCTTTTCAATGAGAGCAACTTTTGCATTAACAGTAGCTCCAATATAAGAAGTCACAAGTCCTGCTGAGCCACCACCTATGGCAATCATATTGTAATCATATTTTTTAGGTCTCTTTAGGCCTTTGTATACTTTATTTGCTTTTAAATACTGTACTAGTTTTTTACCAATAAAAGGAAGAATCCCAAGAAGTACAAAGCTACCAATTAAGCCTGGGCTTAAAATGCCACTCAAGCTTTCTATTTGAGCAAGCTGGCTACCAGCATTTACATAGACAATTGTTCCTAAGAGCATACCCACTTGGCTGACAAAAAAGAAAGTGATTGTTTTGATAGGGGTTAAGCCCATAACTAAATTAATTAGGAAAAAAGGAAAGATTGGAATTAATCTTAGAGTAAATAAGTAAAAGGCTCCGTCTTTTTGAATACCATTATTAATAGTTTTAAGTTTTTCTGAAAATTTATTTTGTATAGATTCTTTCAAGATAAACCTTGCAGCTAAGAAGGCAAGCGTAGCACCAATGGTTGAAGCGAAGGAAACGATAATCGTTCCTGTTACAAGTCCGAATAAAGCACCAGCCGCAAGTGTTAAAATCGTTGCCCCTGGAAGGGAGAGTGCAGTTGCTAAAACATAAATACCCAAGAATGAAAAAATCGTTTGAGGTTTATTTTCTTGATAATATTGAACAAAACGATCTTGATTTGTTTTTAAATAGTCTAAGGTAAGATAGTCAGTAAGCTGATACTTTCTGATGAAGAAAATAATTGTAACGAGTAATAAGATAAGAATAAATTTTGGTAGATGCTTTTTCATAAGTTCCCTAAACAAATAGATTTAGGTTTAGTGTATGGAAAAAGCAGAATGTTACAAATACTTTTAAAGTAAATAAAAAAGGCTACCTTGCGGTAGCCTTTGAACTTTTCTATTTATGTAATTATTGTAATGATTTCAGGGCATTATAAAGGTCTACTCTTCCACCACTTGCTGTTCTGCTAAAGTTTCTGCTTTGAGTTGTGTTATTCATTAATACCGCTTTAAGCTCAGTTGGGCTTAACTCAGGAAAGTGACTAAGGATCTCAGCAGCTACACCAGCAGTTGTTGGTGAGGCCATACTTGTACCTGACATAGAACCATATCTGTTACGAGGAGTTGTAGAGTAAACACTACTTCCAGATGCAGCGACATCAACACTTTTCGTCCCGTAATTTGAGAAGTAACTCATTGACCCTCTGCTTGTAGTAGAGGCAACAACTAAAAGGTTTTCTGATTCATAACTTGCAGGCCATGTTGGTCTCGAGTCAATATCTCTACTGCTATTTCCTGCAGCCGCAACAACTAATGTTCCGTATTCTTTACCGATGAAGTCCATTGCTTCCTTAACGGCCATACCACCTTCGTTTCTGTCTTTTCCAAAAGAACAGTTAATAACTTTGGCACCATTCTTTGCAGCATAGATAAATGATTCAACAACATCAACATCAGTTTCATCACCACTATTTGGAACAGTTCTGATTCCCATAATCTTTACATTGGAAGCTATTCCAGCAATACCAGTACCATTATTTTGTTGAGCACCGATAGTTCCTGAAACGTGCGTACCGTGACTGTGAGTATCCATCATATCGCCAGTAGCATTTCCATCAGCATCTCTATCTAGAGTATCAATTCCGTGGATGTCATCAATGTATCCGTTACCGTCATCATCGATTCCGTTTCCTGCGATTTCACCTTTGTTAACCCACATGACGTTTTTTAGGTCCTCATGATTATAATCAACACCAGTATCTACAACGGCAACAATAATTTCGGCTTTTGTATTTGAAGGGTAGCTTGTATAAGCTTTTTCAACTGAAACACCATGAGAAGTGGCATTTTTGAAAGACCATACTTTAGAAGCATATGGGTCATTAAAATTTGCACTTTGGTTTTCAGAGATTGACTTATCCATCGGTTCAGGAAGTTCAAGTTTCCTTTTTTGAGTTTTGTAATTGTCTTCGATAAAAACAGTGACAGCTTTTAATTCATTTTTTAATTCTTCAGTTCTCTCACTTGTAATGACATAAACATTTGAGAAAAGGTTTTTTACTTTACCATCGATTTTCAATGAAGCTGGATTTACACCTTCTTTAAATTTAGCAATGATTTTTTTAGGGGACTGAGCATATAAACTTCCACTAAGGAGTAAGCTCAATATAAGAGTAGACTTCATAACAATTCCTTTTGTTATAGATTGATTTTTTAAAATTCTATATAAGTGTTTTCTAAGTGAGAACTATTTTATACTTGCATTGAAGTAAGAGTTTGTAATGACAACTGAACTAGTTGGTTATTCTTCTTTCTTGAAGTTTAGGCTTACAGAATTGATACAGTATCGTAAGCCAGTTGGTTTTGGACCATCAGGAAAGACATGACCTAGGTGAGCCTTACAGCGACTACAGTGAACTTCTGTTCTACTCATACCTAAAGATGAGTCTGTTCTTTCACCAACGTTATCCGACTTTATTGGTTGGTAATAACTTGGCCAACCTGTTCCTGATTTAAATTTTGTATCTGAGTGAAAGAGAGGAAGTCCGCAGCTACTGCAAGTATAAATACCTTTCTCTTTAAAATCCCAAAACTGACCCGTAAAGGCTCTTTCGGTAGATTCATTTCTTGTAACATTATATTGGACAGGAGTTAAAACTGACTTCCAGTACTTATTATCTTTCTTGCTCCAATCAACTTTCTCAGTATCAAGACTTAGGAGGTGTTTAGAGACTAAGCCAGTTGTTTTATCATCTGCTGCTTTGTTGAAAAATCCAAACATTATAATTCCTAAGCTAAATGTAAAAAATAAAACTTTCTTTTTCATGTGCCACTTCTTTCTCTGATCTTTTTGTATACTCTGATGGAGCCCATTAAAATAAAAGAGAAAATAATAAGTCCAATGATTCCCTTCCCCATATCAAGCACATTTTTACAAACCACTAAAAAGACAATACTTATCAGGAAGATCGTCGCAAGCTCATTATACACCCTTAGTTGGTTACTACTAAGCTTAAAAATACCTTGTTGAATATTTCGTAGAGTTTTTCCTAAGCTAAGATGGTAAAGGTATAGAAAGAGGACGAAAAAAAGCTTAACGATTAGCCATGGATGATTCTCTAAGGGTAAATAATCCATAACAAGAGAAGATCCAAAAATAAAGACGAGTACGGATGAGGGCCAAGTAATTCCATACCATAGACGCTTTTCCATGATTTTAAATTGTTCAGTTAAAATTTCTTTTTCAGGGGATGGTTTGGTCTGAGCTTCTGTATGGTAAATAAAAAGTCTGACCAAGTAGAAGAGTCCAGAAAACCACGTGACGACAAAAATTATATGAAGAGATTTTAGATACTCATATGACATAAACAACCTTTCTTCATTTATAATATAATTATATGTACAGAGCAAATGAGAATGAGGTTAAGCTTGAACTTTTATTTTTTTAGACACGGTCAGACCGATTGGAATCTTGAGTTTCGTTGTCAAGGCTATACAGATACAGACTTGAATGAAACAGGTCGTAAGCAGGCAGAAACACTCGCTTCCTTCATGAAGGAGATACCATTAGATGTGATTTATAGCTCAGATTTAAAAAGAGCTTTATGGACTGCTTAAGATGTTTTACAGGGAAGAGATATCGAGTTAATTGAAACTCCGAAATTAAGAGAGTGTGACTTTGGAGAAGCAGAGGGAATGAGAGTTTCAGAAATTAAAGATAAGTTTGGAGAAGACTTTTGGAATATGTTTCAAGTGAACGGACATTCATTCCCTGATTTATCATTTCCAGGAGGAGAGTCCAGAGGGAGCTCTATCAAGAGAGTTCAAGAGGTAATTGATCTTTGCTTAAGAAAAAAATATAAAAATGTTGCTATAAGTACCCACGGGGGAATTGTTCGAAACTATCTTAGCAGTCATATTGATGATGATCGTAGTATTGATATATTTAATTGCTGTCTCTATAGGCTGAAGGTCGAAGAGAATCAGTATGCCGTTGTAGGACCATTAAATAAGTAAAAAAAAGCCACCCTAAGGTGGCCTTTTTTATTTAAGCTCTGTAAGTAGGAGCTCCATTTATATTTTCTTTGTAGAAGTCACCAAAGTTTTCCATTTGCTTATGAAAGCTTGCTGCTAGCTCTTTCGCTTTCATGTCAAACTCTTCTTTGTTTTGCCATGACGTTTTTGGGTGAAGAAATGAAGTAGGAACATTTCTAACGGCTTGAGGAACTTTGAATCCAAAAATCTCATCAGTTTCAGTTGGAATAATATTTAAAGTATTCGCTTGAACAGTTCTGATAATTTGTCTTGTAATATTTAGAGGGAACCTTTGTCCAACACCATAAGGACCACCAGTCCAACCAGTATTAATCAACCAAACATTTGTGTCGTGACGATCTAGGTATTCTCCCAAAAGTTTCGCGTAAGATGATGGATGACGTAACATGAAAGGTGCTCCGAAACATGGAGAGAAGGTCGCTTGAGGTTCTTTAATTCCAATTTCTGTTCCCGCAACTTTTGCAGTATATCCAAGAACAAAGTAGAACATTGCTTGTTCTTTAGTAAGTCTTGCTACTGGAGGTAGTACTCCAAAAGCATCAGCACATAAGAAGAAAATGTGACTAGGTACTTTACCTTGACTTGTAGGCTCTCTTTCTTCAATGAAGTCTAGTGGGTAACTACATCTTCCATTTTCGGTAAGAGATTTATTATAGTAATCAGGCTCGCCTGTTTTTTCTGTAAGAACAACATTTTCAAGAAGTGCACCAAAAGTTGAAGCAGCTTTAAAGATCTCAGGTTCACCTTGACGTGAAAGATTGAGTGTCTTTGCGTAACAGCCACCTTCGAAGTTAAAGATCCCTTCATCACTCATTCCGTGCTCATCATCACCGATTAAGAACATACCTTCATCAGTAGATAAAGTTGTTTTACCAGTACCTGAAAGACCAAAGAATACCGAAACGTCACCGTTCGCTAATCTGTTTGCACCTGCATGCATTGGAAGTATATTTTTTTCTGGTAGTAAGTAATTTAAAACACAGAACATACTTTTCTTTATTTCACCTGCGTAAAATGTACCAACAATGATTGTGGTATTTGTATCAAAACAAGTTGTGATAACAGTTTCTGATTTTGTACCAAACTCAGCCGGATCAACTTTTAAGTCAGGAGCATGTAAGATTGTAAAATCATTTTGGTCCATTGAGTTGATTGGATATCTGAATAGGTATTTAGAAAAAAGAGCGTGTTGTGGACGATTTGTAACTAGCCTCACACCGATATTGTGATCTTTGTGAGCACCGACACTTCTTTCTGTAATATAAAGGTCATTATCTTTGTTTAGGTGATCAATTACTTTTTCTTTAAGTTTAGAGAATGTATCAGGAGTCATTTCGCTTAATGAATTTTCCCACCAGATTGTGTTTTCTGTAGATGGGTTTTTTACAACATATTTATCACCAGCTGATCGACCAGTGTGCTTACCTGTTTGAACAGTTAAGGCCCCATATTTTGAAAGTTTACCTTCACCAGAGATGACGGCGTCTTCGATTAGCGAACTCATAGGAGGATCGAAATATGTAGTATGACTTCCTCTTTTTAAGTTAATACCTAGGTTCTTGTAATATGCTTTATTCATCATAAAAGCTCCTATTGCTCAGTGCATATAATAGTCAATTAAAATTGCTCCGATTCTATAGTTCAGATAAGAATGTGCCAATAGTTAGAAAGAAATTTGGGGTAAATAAATGACTACATTTGCTTAAGAGCGCCGTTCCATAGCTCACTTCTTAAGCTCAGACTTTTAGATCCGGCTTTGAATGCAAGGCTCCACTCATTTTTATCCTCACCACATATACTTTCGAGGCACTTTTGTGCAAGAGGTCCATGGCTATCCCCATCAAGCTCAATATGTCTTTCGAAGTAATACTTCAGTGTAGGAGCATTGATATTATTCTTTTCAAGTACATTAACAATAGATTGAAAGAGCTCTGGTAATAACTTTTCTCTTCCATAAAAAAAGCTAGCAATAACTTCACTTGTTTTGGCACTTTGAGATAAATCCAAATGATAACCAACAAAATTTTTAATATGAGATGGAAGGCCTTCAATATTTAAGGTTTCAATAAAGTCGTGAATTAGTGTTGTATTTGCTCCAACTTCATCCATGGCCGCAAGATACAATTCAAAGTGACTAATCGCTTCGCCATTCGGTCCGATATCTGACTCTTCAGCGATGACAATTTCATTTATTAGTCGAACAAGTTCAGGTGAGTACCTAGAAGGTTTCCATGGAATCGAGGTACAGGATATTTTATTTTGTAAGGACTTTAACAGACTCATGAAATCAAAAACTGCAAAGACATGAGTTTCCATAAAAATTCTAATATTATGAATACTATCTAGCTTGCTATAGATAGGGTGAGCGATGAGTTCTTTGTGATGTATATCTAGATCTTTCATACCTCAAACTAGCGAACAAAGAGTATCTGGTCAATTATTTTTGAAAAGACTATTTAGACAGAAGCTTCATGATCTTTGTGATTTTATAATCCCAGTCGCCTAAGTATTTTCGCTGGAAGTAGTAACATTTCAATAAAAAATTTCCAAAATAGATAAAAGCTTTTTTATTAAGGGGATCGTTTGGACGAGGATAATATTTTGTTGGCGCAAAGGGGGTATCGTTAGCTTTTTGATAATACCATAGTACTAATGCTTTACGACCCATACCTTCGGGAGAGTTTATTTCGTCAGGAAGTCCATGGATTGTCTCAGGCCCTGCTTTTAGTATTACCATCCTATTAAACTTGGGAGAGATGTTAAGTCTTTTTTTGGTAGCACAATTGTCCCAAATCTCGAGATCTCCTTTGTAGGAAGGGGGCCAGTCTTTGTTAAAGTAAATTAATATAGTGAGAGACGTTTTAAGAGTATGATCAAAAGGGTGAGTGAGGTTATCGGTGTGTAGATTTACGAAATTACCTTTTGGATAATCGAGAATACCACCTTGAGCAAGTCCCTTATCAGCAATTAGGTTCTCTATACCTGTCAGATTTTGAATTTGTGAAATAAAATTTTCTGACTGCATTTCATCAATCAAAGAAAGCATATTTTTAGAAAGGTACTTCCTTCCAATTGAACTGGTAACTTTTGCGTTGAAATGATTATAAAGTTGAAGGGCTTCAGGTTGAAGCTTTGAAAAATCATCAAGAACTTTATTGGCAAAGCTGTTTTCGAGAGCATTTTCAATAATTAAATGAGGAAAGCCAACAGCATTGTTGAAACTATCACTTGTTCGAGAGTCAAAAATAGATTTTAAAAACATTAACTTATAGCTCCCTTACAAAACTTACCAATTAAAGAGGTATATTTTTGGTCTAGAACTTGATTGAGGGCATCTATAAAGAAATCAATTTCTTCTCTTGAAGTATTTAGTGGAGGAAGAATATTGAGAATGTTAGGTGAAGAGCCATTAAAATAAGTGAGGACGTTATGATTAAGGAGTAACTCACGCACGATACTTCCCATCATTGCGATATGAATATTTTTAGCAAATGGGATATTTAGACTTTGTTGGGAAATTGGAAAGTTAAACTCGATACCTATAATTAAACCACGACCTCTTAAAGAACTTATTTTCTTTGGGTATCTTTTCTTAAGATCATCAAGTCTTGTAAAAAAATACTCTGATAGATCGTTAACATTTTGGAGAAAGTTTGAACTTGTAAAAATCTCTAAACTTTTGATGGCCACTGCACAAGAACCACCTAATCCTGAAAAGGTACTGCTATGTAATGTGGCATCTTTCTTTTTTCCAAAGGCTTTTTCCCATAGAGAACGGCTTGTCACCATGGCACCAATGGCCCTTTTTCCACCGCCGAGAGATTTGGCCATGGTAAGAATATCGGGTGTAGCCTCTTGTGATTGAAAGTAAAATAAGGAACCACTTCTTCCAAGTCCAATTTTATACTCATCAAAGATTGTGAGGATATTATTTTGAGAACAGATTTTTTGTAATTCTTTTAAATATCCTTTGTCAGGAACGACAATATCTTGGCCTTGTATTGGTTCGAGAATAATGCCCGCAATTTCATGAGGATACTTTTCAATAATTTCAGTTAGAGCGGTTAGGTTATTAAAAGGAATTGTTAGGATATTTTCACGGGGGAATCCTAGATGAAATCCTTCCGAAAAGTTTTCAGATTCAGTAAAAGCTAGAGCACCATGAGTTTTTCCATGAAAAGAACCCTTTGTCCTAATGATATACTTCCTTTTTGTACCTTGTGCTTTGGTAACTAGCTTTATGGCGGCTTCGTTAGCTTCAGCTCCAGAAGTAGAAAAAAATGTTGTATCAAGTTCTTCAGGAAGTACTGTTGAGATATTGTGAGCTAGAATCGCTTGTAATTTATTAACCCCAAACTTTAAGGCATCTATCGTATTATTTTCATGACAAAACTTTTCGGCATTAATTATTTCGGGGTGATTATGTCCTAAGTTTAAAGAACCACAAGCTCCCGAGAAATCAAGGACTTTTGTTTTAACCTTAAGATAAAGAAAAGAGCCCTGTGCTGATTCAATATCTATTTTCGAAAAGCCAAGTAATTTAAATATTGAAAAAAGAGCAGAGTTAATATTTTTTCGATAATAAGAATTGAACTCTTTTTGATCTATATTGATAGCTTCTTCAAGCTTAATGAATGATTTAACCTTTTTTGATGTCACGACTAGGTCCACCTTCTAGGTTTAATATTGGTGCCATTCGAGAGCCTTCATTTTCATCGGCTGACTTATGTGCATATTTTATAGAATCAAGTGCAATTTTTGCGAAGATAATTGGATTCTTCGGATATATTCCTTTAAATACTTTAGTTGATAAAATAAAAACTTCAAAGAGGGCTCCAATTTTATGATAGAGAGCTGTCAACGGTAGCTTCACAAGTAGATATAATAAGGGACTCAGAAACTTTGGAAGGACAGTGAACATAGGTCCTAAGTGTTGAAGTCTGACTTGAATATTCTTTTCTTTATCAGTGTAACAATTAAGAACACTAGGAGAGCCATATTTATTCTCGTAGTTAAAACCTTCTTCAAGATAACCATTTTCAAGAGCATAGTTTGTTAGCTGCAATCCCGGATAAGGACAAAAAACAGAATAAGTTGGTGCTGTTACTTTTAGGTCTCTAGCAAAACGAAAAGAATTGAAATCATCTTCTAGACTTCCACCAGGGAGCGCCAACATAGTATTGGCATAAGTATTAATGCCATACTTCTTTGCAATATCAAAAGAGGCTCTAATTGTTTTATCAGGAATATAACGTTTAAGAATTCTTGAGCGCATTTTTGCGTCACCAGACTCAATACTCATGCCCACAGCAATACAACCCATATCAGCTAGAATCTTTGCTATTTCTTCAGTAAAAGTATTTGATCGCATAAGACAGTAAAAAGGTAAGCCTATTTCTTCTTTGTATTTTTGAGAAAACTCTAAAAACCATTCGTTAACATTATAAATAAATGTGTCATCGGCAAAGCGTATTAGTCTTGCTTGAGGATATTTTGTAATCACCTCTTTAATTTCTGAAATTACATCATCAGGAGATCTTCTTCTTACAACATCGCCATAGCCTTTAAACATTTCGTTATAGGCATGGACATAGCAGTAGGAACAATTGAAGGCACAACCTCTAGCAGTTACAAAAGATCTTAAACCGATATATTGGTAGTGAGGAAGGTAATCATACAGAATATCTCTATCAGCAAAAGGAAGGTCATCAAGCTCGCTAGGAAGCTCCTTGATTAATTCACTTTGATCTTTACTAAGAATATTTGGAATATCTACTAATGGTAATCCAGTTTTAAATTTTTCTAAAACTTTTGTAATGGCGTAATCACCTTCGCCAACACATATGGCATCTAGATTCATTTCATTTAAAACTTCTTTAAAGTAGGTAGGATGGGGACCACCCATTATTCTTAAAACTTTATGAGGAAATGAATTGATAAGATTTTGAATTTTTAAGTCAGCTTTTTTAAAAGCAGTAATATCCGCTGTCATTGCACTGTAGGCGATAACATGAGGTTTGAAATCTTGTGCTATTTTGAGAATTTGATTTCCATCAAGCGTTACAAGTTTTGTTTCATGGCCATTATTTTTGCAAATAGCAAATAGCAGATAGCTGCAAGATCCCCATTGGCTCACTAGCAATTACTTCTGAAGCGACAAATAATATTCTCAAAAAACCCTCTTTGTAAGTCACTATTATAACATGATTTATGACTAGAGATGAGGACGAATTTTGAGCTATATTACTTAAAGTACTTGCATAAAAGCTCTACAAGTTCTTCTTTTTGGAGTGGCTTAGTCAGAAACTCGTCCATTCCAGCTTGCTTTGCCTTGTCTTTATCTTCTTGAAAAGCATTCGCACTTAAGGTGAAAATCGGAACATCTGAATTGAATTTCCTTATTTGTCGAGTTGCTTCAAATCCGTCCATTTTAGGCATTGATAGATCCATGAAAATTAATTGATATGTATTCTTTTTAACCATTTCGATAGCATTTGCACCGTCACCAACTATATCATGATCAATTTTTAATTTTTGAAGAACTCTAGATATAACCTTTTGATTAATTAAGTTATCTTCGACGACAAGAGCTTTTTCAATATTCTCAAAGGTTTTATTACGAGCATTATTTATTAAATCTATCGGATGGACATTTATATTTGGTATGCACGCTGGAATTTTAAGAGTCATTACTGTGCCTTCTCCAATAATAGAAGTTGCTGATAGTTTACCCCCTATTAATTGAGCTAATTTTTCTGCTATGGAAAGGCCAAGACCCGCACCCCCTTGCGTTTTTGTATATGGGTTTTCAAGTTGGACAAAACTTTGAAAAATGTTTTCTAAGTCTTTTTTTTCAATGCCTACACCTGTATCAATAATCTCAAAAACAATGAATTCGACTTCTTCAAAAGTAGTTGAGCATTTAACTGTGACACTACCTTTGTTTGTAAACTTGATAGCATTATTTATTAAATTGATTAAGATTTGCTTAAGGCGAAGTTCATCTGAGTTTATTTTAGTAGGTAAGTTGTCGATGCCCTCAAACCTTAAATCTAAACCTTTTTTTAGGGCAAAGGGTTTGAGAAGTGAATCCAAATATAATATAGTTTCTTTTAGATGAAATTCTTTATATTGTACTGCGTATTTTCCACTTTCAATTTTTGTATGATCTAATATATCTGTAACAACAGTACTTAAAATCTTGCCAGATTTATTGATAATTTGAAGATTTTCAATAGCGAACTTGTCATTTTTTTGAGTAAAATAATCCTTAAGATATTCTGTGATGCCTAAGATCCCATTGAGTGGGGTTCTTATCTCATGAGACATATTGGCAAGAAATATTGATTTTACTTCTAAAGCATTCTCTGCAATCTTTCTTTTTTCTTCTACTTCAGATAAGACATCTATAATTCTTTTTCTTAATGGATTGAGTATAAGAAAGGACAACAAAATAAGACACAAAAATATTATTACTATAAAAAGATTGTTAAGATTCTTAGATAAATAATCTAGTTTAGTACTTTCTATCTCGAAATTTTTAACTGACCTATCAAGAGCTGGTAGAAGAATGTTCTTTGCAAAAAAAGATTTAGTTCGCATTTCTTCTATATTTGTTATTTTACGAATATCTAGAAGAAAAGTTTCAATATGTTGGTTTATGTTTTTCTCGATGTATTCTTTAGAGGTCCCTTCTGACGAGAGGAGAATTTTTTGATGAGACTCTTTGAATAATTCGATATCGTTGATTAGTTCCTGAGTGTTTTTATGGTGAAACTTTTGATCATGAAACTTTTCTATAAGCTGTAATGTGATTCTTTGAGAAAGCATCCTTTGACGACCAGAAATATTAATAATGCTTGCATAGTCTTGTTTCTTATTTTGAACATACTTCTGTGATAAGTAGTTTGTGAGGCTTACAACAAATATAATCGAAATAATGAGAATATTTCTTCGTTTTAGTAGTGAGTCATACTTTCTTACATTGATTTCTGTCATAAGGGTAATTATAGAAGATTTTTTAATTAAATATAGTAAAGAGTTATTGCCTCTTTAGTCGACACAATTACTTTTTGAGGGTCGAGTCTTTAAAAAATAGTCTACTTGTGTCATAAAGATTGTAATTTATAACTTTATCCCTAGGATTTTAGATGAACACAATAATTTGGACTAAAACGGACGAAGCACCTTTCCTGGCAACTCAATCATTCTTACCAATTGTTAAGGGTTTTACTTCAAAGGCAGCAATAAATATTCAAACTAAGGATATTTCTCTTGCGGGAAGAGTTTTGGCCAATCTTTCAGAGTACCTAGAAGAAGAGCAGAAGGTTGAAGACGCTTTAGCACAACTAGGAGAGCTGGCGAAAAAACCAGAAGCAAATATTATAAAACTTCCAAATATATCAGCATCGATTCCTCAGCTAAAGACTGTTATTGCAGAGCTGCAAGGACATGGTTTTAAGATTCCTAACTATCCTGAAGAAGTAAAAAGTGACGAAGATAAGAAAATTAAAAGCTTATACTCCAAGGTTTTAGGGAGTGCGGTAAATCCAGTATTAAGAGAAGGAAATTCTGATAGAAGAGTTGCAGGTCCTGTGAAGGAATTTGCTCGAAAGCATCCTCACTCAATGGGTGAGTGGACTAAGGATAATAAGTGTCATGTTTCTCATATGAGTGAAGGTGACTTTTATGGACAAGAAAAATCCGCAATAATGCCTAAGGCGACAGACGTAAAAATTTCTCATGTTGATAACTCAGGGAATGAAACAGTTTTAAAAGAAAAAACAGAATTAGTTGCCAATGAAATGATTGATGCCTCAGTCATGAGTAAAAAATCGTTATGTTCTTTTTTTGAAAAAGAGATTCAAGCAGCGAAAAATGGTAATTTCCTTTTTTCTCTTCATATGAAAGCAACAATGATGAAAGTATCTGATCCGATTATTTTTGGTCATTGTGTAAAAGTTTTTTATAAAGACGTCTTTGAAAAATATCAAAGTGAGTTTGAAGAACTTGGAGTAAATGCAAATAATGGACTCGGAGATGTATACTCAAAAATTCAAAACCTTTCTGCAGACAAGAGATCTGAAATTGAGTCGGCTATTCAAGACGTTTATAAAAGCCGCCCTGCTATTGCAATGGTTGATTCTGATAAAGGAATAACAAACCTTCATGTACCTAGTGATGTAATTATTGACGCCTCAATGCCTGCAGCGATTAGAACTTCAGGAATGATGTGGAATAAAGATGGAAAATTACAAGAAACGAAATCAGTTATACCTGATAGAAGTTACGCAAGTGTCTACCAAGAAGTCATGGATTTCTGTCGAGAAAATGGTGCCTTTGATGTTAAGACTATGGGCAACGTTGCAAACGTAGGTTTGATGGCCAAAAAAGCAGAAGAGTATGGATCACATGATAAAACTTTTGAAGTTCCTAGTGATGGAATTGTCAAAGTAACTGATAGTGACTCAAATACTGTTTTCGAGTTTAAGGTTGAAAAAGGTGATATTTGGAGAATGTGTCAAACAAAAGATATCGCTGTAAAAGATTGGGTAAAGCTTGGGGTCACTAGAGCGAAGCTCACTGGCAATCCTGCAGTTTTCTGGCTTGATGAAAATAGAGCGCATGATGCGAATCTTATTTCTAAAGTTAATGAATATTTAAAAGACCATGATACTGCAAATCTTGAAATTAAAATTTTAGATCCAGCGAAAGCAACGAGATACTCTTGTGAGCGAATGCTTGCTGGTAAAGATACAATCTCAGTTACTGGAAATGTTTTGAGAGATTACTTAACTGATTTATTTCCAATTTTAGAGCTTGGTACTTCTGCAAAAATGTTATCAATTGTCCCACTTCTTGCTGGAGGTGGTTTATTTGAAACGGGTGCTGGTGGTTCAGCTCCAAAACATGTTCAGCAATTGGTTGAGGAAAACCATCTTCGTTGGGATTCTTTAGGAGAGTTTTTGGCCTTAGCCGTTTCATTAGAAGATCTTGCTGAAAAAACAAATAATAAAAAAGCTAAAGTATTAGCAGAATGTTTAGACAAGGCCAACAGCCTTTACTTAAATAATAATAAATCACCTTCTCGAAAGGTAAATGAACTAGATAATAGAGGTTCTCACTTTTATGTAGCACTTTACTGGGCCCAAGAATTAGCAAAACAAACTGAGGATTCAGAGCTTGCTTCTTATTTCTCTACAGTAGCTGAAAACTTATTTTCAAACGAAGAGAAAATTGTTGAGGAGCTTAATAAAGCTCAGGGAACAAAAGTTGATATTGGCGGATACTTTTATGCGGATGAAGCTAAGCTTGCAAAAGTGATGAGACCAAGTCAGACATTAAATAGTATTATTGATTCATTATAATGAAATAGCCGGTTTTAAAGCCGGCTATAATTAATCGAGTCGATATATTTCCATGATATTAGATAAGATTTCTTTGAAGTTTACTTTGAGGTCAACAAGCTTACCTGTTTTCATATCAAACACCCAACCATGAACTTTTAGGTCTCTTGATTTGATTGCTTTTTGAACCACTGCGGTTTTGATAACGTTAATACATTGCTCTTGTACATTTAACTCTACCAGACGTTCATACTTTTTAGAGTCATCTTTGATTTGTTCAAGCTCGTCATGATGAATTCGGTAAACATCTCTAATATTTCTTAACCATGGATTTAAGATTCCAAGATCTTGAGGTTCCATAGCCGCTTTTATTCCACCACAACCATAGTGTCCACAAATGACAATATGATTTACTTTTAAATTACCAACCGCATAGTCGATAACACTCATGCTATTTAGGTCTAAGCCGATAACCATATTTGCTATATTTCTATGAACAAAAACATCACCTGGTTGAACACCCATTAACTCTTCAGCAGTAACTCTACTATCTGAACAACCAACATAGAGAATTTCTGGGTTCTGTCCCGTAGAGAGTTTATCAAAATACTTTGAATCCATTTCTAGTTTGGATTGTATCCAGCTCTCATTGTTTTTAAAAATTTGTGATATTTTCATAAGATTACTTTAGCAAATATCATAATTTGTGACTACTTAAAGGTGTCTAAAAATAAGACACACTGCGTGGGCACGTCTCTTACAAGATCTTTTAGCTGGGAGAATCGTTAGTATCAAAGAGAAGTGATGCTGTTAAATCGCCAATAACATTCACTACGGTGCAGCCCATATCAACAATTCTATCAACTCCTAAAATTAAACTTATTCCTTCAACAGGGATACCTATTTTTCCTAACACAACTGCAAGTATTCCCATACCAACACCTGGAACACCTGGTGATCCAACTGCACTACCGATTGAAGTTGCTACTACAAAAATAATTTCTCCTAGTCCAAGATCAATTCTATAGACTTGGCTAAGAAAAATGACGGCAGTCGTTTGCCAGATAGCAGTTCCTGCCATGTTAACCGTGGTTCCTAAAGGAATAAGAAAGTTTGCTGTTGATTTAGAAATATTTAATTCTTCTTCAGCAGCTTTAAGGGTTATTGGCATCGTTGCAGCACTAGAAGAAGTCGAAAAGGCCAACAGAATTGGGTTAATAATCTTTTTAAAAAAAACAAAAGGAGATATTTTTTTAAATATGAGTATTAACATTGAATAAAAGAAGACAAAAATTATAAATCCAGAAAAGACTGTCATAATATAAAAGCTCATACTTTGAAGAGCTTTTAGGCCGGTATTTGCAGCAACAGATGTCATCATTCCAAAGATCGCATAGGGTGCTATTTTCATGGCCCAAGCAATAATTGTCATACAAATATTCTGTATAACTTCTAAAAGATTTAAAACGGTATTGGTTTGCTTTGCCTCAATAGAAAGTAAGGCAATACCAGCAATGATGGCCAGTATTACAACGTCCATCATTTGTCCTTGAACAATGGACTCAATAGGGTTTGAAGGAAGTAGGTTTAAAAATGTTTCAGGTGATAAAACGATAGTTGTCATACTTGAGCCTGCTTTACCGGCTGCAGCTAAAGGAATATTAAGATCAAGAAAACGACCAGGCTTAAAAATTATAGTTAAGATTGAACCTAAAGCGGCACTCAAAGATGATGTCACGATGACAAAAAGCCCAAACTTTATTCCGAGGCTTTTCATTTGAGAAGTATTATCTGTTGATGCGAGTCCTCTGATAATACTTGCAATAATAAGCGGAACTATTACCATTTGAATGAGTTTTAGAAAAAACTTTGCAGGTAAAGATAACCAGTTCAATAAAGTTTTTATCTGAGATGAATAAGATGCTAAATTCTCTTCAAATATTCCAGTAGGAGAGAGTAGGTATCCTACTGTTAAACCTAAAACCATACCTATAAGAACTTTTGCCCATAACTTACTTTCAATAAGTCCACTAAACTTTGAAGCAAAGTTTTTAAGGGAAGTAGGATTTAAATATTCAAGTGATTGTAAGATTTTACTATTGCTCATAATGATTCCTTTGATGGACTATAGCAACAATAATTGAATATTCACACATAGTGAAAAACTAATCTTTATCATTTTGTTTTTAGCAAAACGCTAGAGCAAGCGTATTGTAGGCATTTATTTTTTAGATTTAAAGTAGGTCTTAATTCTGGTCCAATTCATTTTGATAAAAGCTAAGGAGGCTACTAAGCCACCGATAACAGCTTGGATAATCATTGAACCTGTTCCCATATCAAAGTACCCATAGCTATTAACAGATAGGCAATATAGAACGGTTGTTGCAAGTATTATATTAGCGCTCATCATAACTCCAAATCTTAAATATTTTGCGAAGCGTTGCCTTAAAATATCAAGAATAGACTAGCTTCGTCAATTTTTATAATATCTAGTAATGTTAATTAAGTTATTATGTGATGCTTTTCAAGTAATAAGTGGGCCAAAATACGATGTTGTTTTTTATGTAGAGAATAGAAGCGACTATTCACATTTAAGAAATCTTATTACGTACCTTTCATCAAAGACAGATTATCGAATACAAATTCTCTATTCGATGAAAGAACGACCCCCAGTAAGCGTAGATCAGGAAAGGGTTAAGAGCTTCTATATAGGAAGAGGGGCTTTGCTTTCGTATAAACTTGAGTGAATTTATCCAGCGAGTCCCAAGTCTTCTCTAGAAAATCTCTCAGTAGAATACTCAGTTTTGGACTGTAAATAGCCGTTTATAGTTTCAACTGATTTGTGTCCTGTGTACTCCATAGCTGTCTTAAGTGGAAAGGTATTGACCGCATATCTACAAAATGAGTGACGACAATCGTGTATGTCATAATCAAGACCTAGCTCATTCATCTTTGCCCGCCATTTCTTAGTTAATTGGTTGGGACTAATCACTGGCACACCATCAACAATAGAAGCTATTTGCTGAGGAGTTAATTTTCCCTGTGAAGCATTGTAGGGAATCCGTCTTGGGTCACCTGTTTTAGTAGGTTTCATTACCCTTGTTCCGTTATCATAATTGATTTTCCACACCTGCTCTTTGATATGAAGGTTATCTATAAACATATTACTAATTGAAAGGGCTAACGCCTCACTACACCTTAGACCAAACTCAAAGCACAACTGAACAATTTTTAAATGAGGGTCATTTTTTATCCCTTCTTTTATAATATTCCAGTGGTCTAATTTTATATGACCTCTTTTATTAACAAGGTTCCGTCTTTTTCTCTCCTTTAAAAGAGAATTAAACTGAGCTTTGGTTATAGGATTAAATTTTATTGGAGGATATTTATTAGGGTACTCGCCGTGGAGATACTCCATAAATTGATTCATAAGCCAAACCACACGAACTAAAGTATTTTTACAACGAAGCTCCCCTTCTGGAAATATCCTCTCTCGTTGTTTGATATTGGAACTCATGTTGATAAGGCACTCGCCCCATCTTTTTTCAAACTTCTTCCATTCATTAACTTTTTCAGTTTGTTCTTGAAACCAGTTGAGTCCACACATAATGAATCGGCTCAACCTTTGGTCAATATCTTTTTTATCTTCATTTAAAAAATTATCTCTTATCATCCTTTGAAATTTGATAATGTGGGTTCGTGGGATATAGCTATCTTTTAATTTGTATTTAATTCCAGCCCTATGCTCATCAGGGTATAATCCGTTTAGGTAAATAACTAAATTCTCAAGCTCTCTTTTTGAATGTAGGTAATCTTTATAGAATGACTTTTTAAGCCTTTGCCACGTAGAGCCACCTGATTTAAACTTAATGTAACGCTTGATGGTTACAATCTTGACCCCTTGGTTATTGGGTTCAGTATAAAGATTCCACTTACAGATGGTATCTTGACCTGTCCAAATCCTTTTTCCACGGGCAACTCGATCTTGAATGTAATCCTCAGCAAGCCATTTTTGGATTTTAGAGACTTGGTTTGGTGTGATTTTTTTTGTGTTTTGGCATTATCTACTCCCGATATAAGTTATCGGAAACTAGATTCTAGGCTTGAGGTAAAAGGTTACCTTTTTAAATGATTCTCTACCATTTTTAGACAAAAAAAGGACGCTCCTAAAAGCGCCCTTCTTTTTTATCTTGGTGGCTCCAGAGGGACTTGAACCCTCACGAACTTGCGTTCAATGGATTTTGAATCCATCGTGTCTACCAATTCCACCACAGAGCCATTTTGTACTTCTAACAATCATAGTAGAAATTCACCAGCTTTTGAATCAATCGTGTCTACCAATTCAAACGTTAATTAAATAAAATTGATTAGTTGTAGATGTTTAAGTTAATTATAGCGGATTAGTTATGAAACTTTTCTGTGAAGAGGTTCTAGTATTTTTAATGTAGTTCTCGATGCGTGATTTATTTTTTGTTGAGGAAGGGATATAAAAAGTTGTATTGATTATGTGATAAAAATGATGCTTGGGCGATAGTCAAATTTACACTTTATTGATTTACATTGTTGGAATGAATAGGCTAATTGTCCGAACAAAGTTTTCACAGGATTACTTTGGGATTGTCTTTGAAGTATCACCTTCACTAGGATTTTTAACCGGAGTGGTCCATACCGAAGCATCTTCGGATACTTCTTTTAAGCCTTTTTCATAACAATCATTTAGTATCATATAACCTGAAATTAAAGGACTTCCCCCAAGTATACCCAACATTTTTTTATTTTCATTCTCACTATTTGATGACATGAAATCGAATGTTTTGCTTGAGCCTGTCAATATTTTTTGTTCAATTGAATAAGAGTATCTAGAGAGTACTGGAGTAAACTGAGCTATTTTTTGAGTTATTTTAGATGTATCGTAGCCGTTTTTAGCTAGAAGTGACTGAATAGCTTGATTCTCTTTTGACTTTGGGTCAAAGCACTTATTTAATTCTTTATTAGTTTCAAAATACTTTCCTAACTCTTTACAAAGATTGGTATCAAAAATAGTTGTAGTAACATCGTTACCATTTATATTTGCAGAGTTATGGCCAATTTTAGGAACACATTTGTTATTCTTAATTTCAAAATTTATTGTTGTAAGGACTTTAGGGGGAGCACCCGGTGTTTTCGTTATTTTTTCTATCTCTATCTTAGATATTTTATTTGAATCTTCCTCTTTAACAACAATTTTAATGCTACCGGCCCAACCCGTTGAAGAATAACTATGTTCACCCTTTTTTTCACCATTATAATTCATATTATGGTTAATTGTCTCTATCGTTCCTGTTTTTGCATCAACTTTAAAAGGAAAAGAAAAGCCTGTCTTTTGTATATCTGAATTTGTGTCTTCGATGAACTTACTGCAATAACTGTAATCAATTTGAGCCCAAGCATTAACTGATAAAAGCGAAAATATGATGACCCAAATACTTCTTTCCATTTTGATTACTCCTCGATTGCATCCCGATAACTTATCGTCCTTAACGAATATTTCATGAGCATCCTGTAGGAATTTGTAGTCTTTTGTTTAGGGTAGGAACTATTTGCTGCTTCTGTCCTTTGTTTAATACTTGATATAATTACTTTGAACAGGTGGTTACAAGCCGCGAAATCACAAAGGTAATCTATATGGTGAGAAAGAAATGTAATAGTTGCAAGCGCTTATTAACTTATGACTGCTTTGGTGAACTTCGTAGCTCTCCTGACTTTTATAATCCCACTTGTAAGTCTTGTAGAAGGTTTATAAGAAGAGAGTCCTATAAGAGAAAAAAGGAGAAAATAGATAAATATGCTGACGATATGCTTCCCCTAAGGGTTCATAATTTTCAAAGTTTAAAAAATGAGCTTGGAGAGGCTGAACTATCGCCGTTTAATATTTGTGGTGTTGATGTAAACTCGATGACTCAATATCAAATCAGTTTTAATAATAGTAAAAGTATATGGGAGTTAAAAATAAGTCAGAATGACAATTTAATAAAAGGACTCCTCTTTCCAATTGCTGTTCCAAAGGATTTTCTATTTGATTCATTAAACGAGATTCTTTTTGATTTGGAAATCAGAGTGCGTATTCTTATCTAACTGCCCAGCGATTCTTAAATTAACTGGCCGGCCTTTCTTATTATAACTGGCCACTATCGGAGCGAAGCGACGTATAGTTCTTTACTCGGTCTTTTTATCTTTAACTTTAGCTTCACTTTTATTTTTTCTCATCGACTCACCTTTTAATTCTATTCGATAAGAATTGTGAATCAGCCTATCCAATATAGCATCAGCTATTGTTGAATCTCCTATTAGACCATGCCATTTTCCCACTGGAATCTGGCTTGTAATTATTGTTGATCTTAAATCGTATCTATCTTCCATTATCTCTAAAAAGTCTCGTCTCTCTTGCTCATTCAACTTATTAAGCCCCCAATCATCTAAAACCAAGAGGTCTACTTTTGATAGCGTCTTCATTATTTTTTCATAACGTCCATCTCCTCTTGCAATCGCTAAATCTGATAAAAGTCTTGATACTCGAACATACAGAGAACGATAACCCTCTAAACAAGCCTTGTGTCCCAGAGCGCAGGCAATATAGCTTTTGCCTACTCCCGTTAACCCTGTAAGTAATATATTATGCCG
>JAONMX010000129.1 GCA_028378565.1 Bacteriovoracaceae bacterium | reverse complement strand
AAAGAGCTATTAGTATTATCCATGAATAAAACTAATTTATTGAGGAAAGCTCCATCAATGACTTCATCAGTCTTTACGATACCAATAAAGTTTTGGGTCTCAGACTTTCCACAATAGAATGCACAGTAATTTTTATTATCAATTGTAATGTTTAACCAGTGAGCCTTTTTCTCATTTTTAAAGTAAGTACTCAGTAGTTCATTCAAACTCGATTCACTATAGGTACGAGATGTTTGAGATTTATTCCAAATGGCTCTAGCATATTTTAAAGGTTCTTTTTTTAAAGATTTATGTTCTAGGGGGAGTGACATAACCAGAAGTGGCTTACTATGAAAATTAGCTTTCATGAAACGGTCTAATTGCCCATACATTCTCTTTGGTCCTGAAAATGGATCATGTTGAATTGTAAAAGAAAGAAAGTTCTCTAAAGTTTCATTCATTATTTAAGTTTTTGTAACTTTTCCTTAATCTCATCATCGAGCTCAATATCCTCTTCTAATAATTCAATTGATCCTCTTAAAGTTTTCATAATTTTATTTAATCGATCTTCAATCTTAACTTTATCTTCTTTATGTTTTTGCTCTTTAATAATTGTATTTTCCATATTGAATTCAAGTTGATCAATCTTACGCTTCAGCTCTAGAATCTTTTGATCTCTAGCACTGATGAGAGACTCCGAATCGATATGAGCAAGTTCAAGTTTTGACTCCAATTCTTTTTCTCTTTTTCTAATTTGGTTAAAATCAACCCTTACTTTTTGTTGGAGTTTATCAAACTCTCTTTGTAAACGCTTCATTTTTTCTTCTGAAACAAGCCTTTTCTCTTCACTAAGTCTTAGACGATAACGATACTCATCAACTTCCTCATTACTTCTCTTCTTTAGAATACTTAGTTCTATTTTTAATTCATCTAATTCCGAGCTTAATCCAAGATTATCTTGTTCTAAAACCTTATTCTCACGTTGTTCTTTTTTAATCTCTTCTAACAATTCATTACGCTCTTCTCTTAACTGCCGAATCATCGATTGAAAACGTAACATCTCACTTTCATTAAAGGCCGTAGGGATACGATCTTCCATTGCTGTAATCTTTACTCTTTCTTCCTCAGTAATTGGAGAGGCTTTAGCACTTGCTTTACTTACAGGAGCTTCTTCTTTCTGTTCAATATCATCTTGGCCACCACCAAAATCAACTTCCTCGTCATCAAGATCATCGTCACTCTCATTAGTATCAAAGAGGACTGTGGCATCTTCGTCTTCATTCTCATCTTCGCTGCTAACGCCCATTGTGGCCGTCATGGTCATTTCATCATCGGTCTCTTCTAAAATATCATCATCTAGATCATCTAATTCATCATCGCCATCATCTTCACCTAGCGACATTTCGGAAACTTCTTCGTCAGGTCGATTAATTAGCGAGTCTGTCATTTCTTCTGACATAATGACTGTTGGATTTGTTTCCTCACCCACTTCTTCAGAATCTGAAAACTCTAGGGAACCTTCATCATCTAAATCATCAGAAAAGATTTCAGAGATTGTATCTTCCGCACTAACTTCTCCGGTTCCGTCTTCCCCACCTTCAAAGTCTAGGGCCGTATCAATTTCATCTTCTTCATCATCTATTTGTGGTAAATCTTCAATCTCTTCTTCTTTTGGGGCCAAAGGATCTGAAGAGGCCACAATCGGTTCTTCTTCTTCAGCGTCATCACTTCCTAAATCAAGTCCACCCTCTTCAGCGTCATCACTTCCTAAATCAAGTCCACCCTCATCAGCGTCATCACTTCCTAAATCAAGCCCACCATCATCTTCATTATCTTCAGGCATAGCAAAGTCTAACCCACCCTCTGCTTCCTCATCTTCTTTACTTTCTGGCGTATCCGGAACACCACCAAACTCGAGGGCACCATCTTCTAACTCTTCATCGCCTTCATCAATTTCAATATTAAGGTCTAAATCATCTTTATCATCTCTATCATCTGACATATCGCTCTCTCCTGAGTCCTCTGATAAATCTAGCGAAGAATCTTCTTCACTACTTTCCTCACCTAGACTAATCCCCTCTCCGGAATCAACTTCATCACTATCTAAACTGACCTCTTCATTGAGATCAACCTCTTCGCCAAGATCAATGTCTTCACCAAGATCAATGTCTTCGCCAAGATCAATGTCTTCACCAAGATCAATGTCTTCGCCAAGATCAATATCTTCATCAAGGTTTATCTCTTCATCTCCAAGATCCAGTGATACTCCACTGTCTTCTGGTATAGATGGTGTTTCTCGTAAATCTATTTTTTTATCTTTAACAGCAGACTGATCAGAAGCTTGTCCGAAAACAGAATCAAACTTTGCTTGAATTTGATCATTAATCGGTCCTTCGTAAGTAGCTTCATCACCACTAGCGGAATGATCAGCAACAAGTTGTCTAACCTCAGTACTTACTTTCATTTCAGCTGGCTCAAAAGAAACATCATCTTCATCATCATCGACAAAGTCAGCTGTTTGAAACATTGGCTTTGCTTCACTAACTTTTACATTGGACGGCAGTTCACCTAACTCATCACCTTCACTAAAAGCTTCCCATTCATCAATGTAGTCAGCTAACTCAAAATCATTTAAAACCCCGTTGACCATGGCAACACTAACAGGTTTACTAACGTAGGCTTGAGCATATTCTTTAGATTTCTGATGTTTTTTGATTTGCTTAAGAATCGTTTGATCGAAAATACCAACTCTCATTAACCAATCATTATCTTTTAAGGATTTATTTAATTTTACAGTGTTCTTGTGATCATAGTTGAAGTCAAAAAAGATCACGCAAGGTTCTTCA
>JAONMX010000128.1 GCA_028378565.1 Bacteriovoracaceae bacterium | reverse complement strand
AAGGTCCAAACAAAGCCGTTCGAAAAGTATTCACCCAATTATTTAATGAAGGACTCATTTATCAAAGTGATTACATCATCAATTGGGACCCAGTTCTTCAATCCGCTATATCAGACGCAGAAGTTGAACACGATGAAGTAAAAGGAGCTTTCTACCACTTACTTTATAAAATAAAAGACTCAGATGAAACTCTAGAAATTGCCACCACCAGACCAGAAACACTTCTAGGAGATACCGCTGTTTGTGTTCATCCTGACGATGAAAGATTTAAAAAATTCATTGGTAAAAAAGCAATCGTTCCTATTTGTAATAGAGAAGTTACCATTCTTGCAGATGATTATGTGGATATGGAGAAAGGTACAGGCTGTTTAAAAGTAACACCAGGTCATGACTTCAACGATTTTGAAATCGGTAAAAGACATAACTTAGAAATTATTAATATCCTAAATAAAGATGCGACTTTAAATGAACATGGTCTTGAGTTCCAAGGCATGTCCACCAAGAAAGCAAGAAAAGCGATCGTTGAAAAACTTGAAGAGCTTGGGCAATTAAAAGAAGTAAAAGATCATATTCATCAGGTTGGTCATGGTGATCGTTCAAAGGCCATCATTGAACCAATGGTTTCAAAACAATGGTTCTTAAATGTTCAAGATATGTCTAAAGAAGCTGTTGAAGCGGTTGAAAAAGATGAAACTGTATTTTATCCAAAGAGCTGGGAGAACACATATTTTGCTTGGTTAAGAGAACCAAAAAATTGGTGTATCTCTCGTCAATTATGGTGGGGACACCAAATTCCTGTTTTCTATTGCGGTGACTGTGATCACTCATGGGCAAGTGAAGAAGACGAAACAACATGTACAAAATGCAATAGCAATAAAGTTACTCAAGACCCTGACGTATTAGACACTTGGTTTAGTTCTGGGCTTTGGCCTCTTAGTACTCTTGGTTGGCCAGACGAAAAGGCCATGGAAGAGCGAAAGTTTAGCACTTTCTATCCGACTACGACGCTCGTTACTGGATATGACATTATTTTCTTCTGGGTTGCCCGAATGATGATGATGTCTCTTAAAGTTACAAAAACAATTCCTTTTTCTAAAGTTTATATCCATGCCATCGTTAGAGATAAGATCGGTAGAAAAATGAGTAAGTCTCTCAATAACGGAATTGATCCACTTGAAATGATCGAGCTCTACGGTGCAGATGCTTTTAGATTCACTCTAGCCGCCGGCTCTGGTTACAACCGTGCCATCAACCTTGACCCTGAAAGAATAGGTGGCTTTAGAAACTTTATTAATAAAATTTGGAATGCCTACCGCTTTATTGCTCCTAATCTAGAGCTCGCTGAAAGTGATTTACCTGAGGCCAAGCTCCTTACACCTCATGAGAAATGGATTTTATCAGAACTAAATTCGGTCTCTAAAGTAATGAATGAATCTATTGAAGACTTTAGATACGATGATAGCTGTAGTGCCATTTACTCTTTTGTTTATGATAAACTCTGTAGTTGGTTTGTTGAAGTTTCAAAAAATATCCTTAACGGTGAAGATCAAGCAGCCAAGAAGCAAAGAGCGACTGTCCTCAAATATACTTTTAGAAAAATTGTTGCCCTCCTTCACCCATTTACTCCTTTTATCACTGAAGAGTTATGGAGTTACTTAAAAGAAGAAAAGGAAGATCTTTTAATTATTCAAGATTACCCAGAGTTCTCAGAAGACCTAATCTTTACCAAAGAACAAAATGATATGAATAAGTTTATTGATATCGTAACAGGAATTAGAAACCTCAGAGCAAGTGTTAATATCAAACCAAAAGACGAAGTAAAAGTTGAACTTTTTACTGATGACGCTGAAGCTGCAGTCTACTTCGGTAATAACAAAGACAACTTTCTCTCTCTTGCTAGAGTAAAAGAGCTTGAAGTGAGAAGTAAGAGTGAACATCGACCTGAAAAATCAATTATGATGGCCACAGCTCACACTGAAGTTTTCTTACCTCTTGAAGGTGTCATTGATATAGGTGAACAAGTAGCAAGGCTTGAGAAGCAAAAGCAAAAGGCTCAAAAAGAGTTTGAAAAATACTCAAAGAAACTCACTAATGAAAAGTTCATGAGTAATGCTCCAGATGAAGTTGTTGTTGAAGTTAGGCAAAACGCGAAAGAAGCAGAGGAAACTCTCAAATCTATCGAAAACAGCCTCTCCAACTTTCAATCATAATTTGCTTTCTACCTTGAACCAAATACTAGTTTATATTGAGGAGTCCTTTTCATCTTTTTTTCATATGCTTTGAAACTATCTTTTAAGTTTAAAGGTATATCTACATATGCATAAGGCTCTTCTTTAAGTAATTTTTCCCATAAAGACTTTTTCTCAAGAAGTTTTAAGTCTGTCGTATATGCTAAGGGATGCAAAATGATATCTTCATCTTTAGTATTCATCATATTCCTACCGTAGCCCTGGAAAAACCTTCGCTTATCTCTTTTTTCAAAAAACCTGGACCACGAATTGATTGCTAAGTTTAGATATTTTTCATTATTAATTAAGTCAAAGCCAGTATACTTTACATAAAAAGGACTCAATTTTAACATTCGAGTAGAATAGTGCATATTATTTAATAAATTCTCATTTTTCATTAGATTTAGATATTGCCTTAAGTGTCCATAATTTTGCATATAGTTTCTATTTTTAATGTTAGAAGCCAAGCTAGAAATTTCTAAAGTATATCGATGAAGTAAATGTTTCTTATTCTTTATCTTACTAATTTTTTTCAAAAACCTTTTATTATCAAGTTTATATATTACCAATGGTCTTATTTTGATTAAATGGTCAATAACCTTATCGCT
>JAONMX010000127.1 GCA_028378565.1 Bacteriovoracaceae bacterium | reverse complement strand
CGATCTTTCATAAACTTCATTGGCCTCACCAATACGTCTTTGTAGATACAGATTATTCGCAATCACCTGAAATGATTTTTCAAACTTATCCACATCTCCACTAGACATCAGCTTTAAGCTGTTGATTGCCCATCCGTAAGCTCGCTTCCCATCATCAAGTTCATGGAAAAGAACCGCAATATTATAACTAGCGTTTTTCTTGGCTTCTGGAGATGATCCTGTATCTTTGTAAATTGCTAAATAGCCCTTAAGAGCTTGCTTCTTTTCACCATCAGTATTTAGTTTTTCAACATTTTCAAACTGTAGCGTTAAAAGAAGTTGATTTACCTTTGAGGCATACTTTTTAGATACTTTAAACTCACCTTTATTAATTCGAGAAACCCACTTCTGAATTCCTGCTCTATCTTTAGTCTTACGATAATGATCCATAATCTGAGCAACCATGGCCTCTTGTACTCCAATCGCCCTTGGGAACTTCCCTTTGAATCTAAGAAGTACTGTTTCAGCATTATTTAAATCTTTATTTAAAATATAAGAATTAAAGAGTCGTTGATAGATCTTATAACTATTCTTTCCATTAGGATTCTTATTGAGATAAGCAATATAAGTTTTAGTTAAATACTTATCTTTTGTACTTTGTGAAACACCTCTTCCACCAAGAGACGCCATTAATCCATCTAAACTTAGTTTTGTATATTTCGAGTCGTTACGAGTTTGACTTAACTCATAAGCTTTATCGTATTCAGCAGCAGCACTATCAAACTTTTTAACGGCGTAATAGGTTTCACCTGATAAGAAATATGAAATATGAGAAGTATTAGGTCTTAACTGTCCAAGTAATGCAAAATAAGAAACGGCCTGAGCAGCAAATCTTCTTTTTGTTGAAAGAGGTCTTTTAATCTTTGAGGCCACTCTCTTTTGTAGCTTAACCGCTTGTCTTTCAACATGATAAAGTAAATCTTCTTTTTGAGATGGATTTAAAATTCCTTTTCGATCTAGCTCAACAAGTGCTTGACTTACTTTCTTATGATCATTTACTTTTCCAAACTTATCGTAAATGGCCAAAAGGTCTGAATAGATTTTTGCTTTTTCAGTATCATTAGTAGAGTATTTCAAGGCTTCCTCTAATGTCTTTTCAGCACTAGTGAACTTACCTTCATTTTTTAAATATTTACCCATTGAAATAAGGCTAGGAACAATATTTTTACCAATCTGCTTAAACCAAGCAATGGCCTCTTTTACTCGACCAGCATCACTATAGAAATAAGCTAAATCTCTTTCCACTTGATCAGAGACATCAATAAACTTACCGCTTTTACTTAGGCGGTGAACTTCTTTCATCAGATTAATAGCATTACTCTTACGATTGATTCTAAAATAACACCAAGCTAAATTAAAAGCATCCTTCGTCCACCATTTCTGATTCTTTTTCTTAAGTGCACCAGAATATAATTGTGCTGCTTTCTTATAATTTTTTTGATTGTAGTACATCTCTGCTAATAAGAGCTGAGACTTAATTTGTGTCTGGCTATTCTTTCTTGAAGATGCATTGGCCTTCTTAAAGAAACGAAGAGCAAGCTTTGGTTGCTGAAACTCACGAGCGTTATAGGCCAGAATATAATAAACTTCACCTTTGTTCTTAAAACGTGGAAATCTCTTTAAAATATAGAAACAAGTTTTTTGAGCATTTTGAAAAAGCTTACGTGATCTTGCATAGTACTTTGACTTCTTTGCCTTCTGTCTAACTTCAGGAGCAAGTGTTAAGTACTCAAAGTTTTCTCTTTCTTTTACCAGTCTCGCTTTTTCTAAGTATAGTTCTGCCATTCTCAATAATAAGTTTGGATTTCTTGCTCCAACTTGTTTATTAAGCCTAGTGATCTCTCCCAACTCTTCATCAATAACACCAATTAAGGCACTTCTTCGCTCTTCAATATTAGCGAAGGTTGATAGAGATAAAACTGTAAATAGTAAAATAAAAAAGTTTTTCATAATTAATTACATTCTGGTTTTAATGAGAATACATAGTCACCTAATTCATCGGCCCAAAACTCGCCGTTAAATGTCCAAAAGTACTGCTTCTCATTTTTTTTTAAGTTATTAATATTTCCTCTTGCTCTCACACCTTTATATTGAGTGTTATACAAGATCGCTTTCTTTCGGGCTAAAACTTCTAGCTTTATATAACTCATTCCTTCAAAAGCTTTTGAAAGTTGAGAAGTATATTGATTAATACCTTTTCTTACATAAGCACCAAGAAGATCTCTTTGTAGAACAAGACTATCTTTTAAGTTCTTAAGAAAAACCGCTTGAGCATTTCCTCTTGAAAGACTTTTAACTTTTTGAATCTCATCTCTTCCTTTTGAAAAAGATAAGAACATCTCTCGATAAGCAGGATCATTTCTGATTCCCTTTATGTATCGATCTAATAAAATATTTCCGCTTGAAGTACCTTTTGAGTAACTCTTCATTAGAAGATAGTAATATTTGTAGTCTTTACCATGCTTAGCAAGAAATCCTCTAAGCTTTGAATGATCCGATGTGTACTGCTTATAAAAATCATTCACAACGTTCTTAGTATCATTCCAAAGACACAGCTCCATATAAGTTAATGCTCTTAGAACATCAATTTCTGGATTAAAGATAAACTTAAGAACAGGAGCTTTATAAGTAACTAGCTTACCTAAAGTTCTGTTGTAATCTTTTAAATAGAAACTATTCCAAGCTTCTTCAAATAAAATTTCTGGCCAAATATAACTAGATTTTTCTAGATCAAGATAACTAAGGTTTGCTTCATCAAAGTCTTTTTTAGCAAATTGAGTTCTGGCAATACCAACAATACAGTAGTCTCTGTTAATTTCT
>JAONMX010000126.1 GCA_028378565.1 Bacteriovoracaceae bacterium | reverse complement strand
AATGGAATGTTACAAGCATCACCTATTTGAAATTGTATTTTTTCAGAGAGCCCTTTTTCATTAATTTTCGTTCTTCCTACATTGATCATTCCTTCAGATAAATCCATACCGAGAACATTTTCAATATGATCATTTTTGGAAAGTGTAAGGGCCAAGTCTCCAGTACCTGTGGCCAGGTCTAGAGCATTGAGATGTGACTTTTTTTGAACGTTTTTTAATAATTTATTTCGCCAATAAATATCTATGCCCATACTCAGGAGGTGATTTAAAAAGTCGTATGTTTTTGCAATATCATCAAAGATTTTAAATGATTCTTTCTTTCTTGAACTTAGTTTTGTTGTTTTGGTATTCGTTGTACTTGTCGTACTCATGAAAGGCTCCACGTAATTGATTTTCTAGTATGATTCATAGCAAATAATTTATGTGTTGGACAAGGTGTATGCTGTGTGTCATTAGCTTGTTATTGATTTACAGGGGAATGTCGACCTGCTATGTTAATGCCATGTTAAATCCACTAGTAACAGACATTGGGCCTTCCATGTGGAAACGTGTAAAAGGCCTTGAATTACATGCCGACTCTGAGCGCTGTCATGAGGCGATCAATGAGCTACTTGATAAGACTGTGCTCAGTGGTGGAAAACGTTTAAGACCTCTTCTTACCTATGTTATGGGAGAGTTTTTACAAGTTGATTTAGAAAAGCTTGAAATTCCAGCTAGATCTATTGAAATGGTTCACGCCGCCAGTTTAAGCCATGATGATGTTATTGATCAAGCAACTCAGAGGCGTGGTAATCCTTCTATAAACGTTGCGGCCTCCAATAAGAAAGCGGTTCTTGCTGGTGATTATTTATTGGCCAGTGTGATCGTTGAACTTACTAAAACAGGCAATTTAGAGTTAGTAAAAGAAATGAGCCATGTTATTCAAGATCTTGCAAAAGGTGAGTGGCTTCAATCTGATGCCAGCGAAGATCGCCTTTATAGTCATGATATTCTTGAAAAAATTGCAGCTTATAAAACAGCAAGTGTGATGAGTTGGTGTTGTGTTGCTCCTGGTATTATTGCTGGTTATAACGAAAATACACTTAAGCAATTAAGGTTGTTTGGACATGAACTAGGTATAGGCTTTCAGTTAGTAGATGACGTTCTAGACTTTAGTGGAACTTCTCAAAAAGACCAACAACTTGATTTAAAAAATGGAATTGTTAATTCTGTTATTTATGAATGGCTATTATTAAACCCTGTCATACATGAGCAATTTAACAATGGTATTGATATCTATGAATTGTGGAATGAGAAGAGATCATCTACCGGTCTAGATAAGGCAGTGGCCATTGTATCAAATAAAGCATCAGAGAAATTATCAAATTGTCATCGAATTTTAGATGAGTTGTCTTTCGATTTATCAGCAACAAATGATTCAAATGATATTGCTAAGAAGAGAAAACCTGTTGAAGCAATTATTAAGTTTCTAGAAAAAAGAAATATCTAAAAAATTTTATAACTTTTTACAGTAGGGTATGTGAACAAAAGCGTCTTCTAAAGCTCTCTTACATCTTTCTTCGCCTTCAAATGTAACACGTGGGAACATTCTCTTTACTGATCTTTCAAATAGAGTGTCATCGCTTTCTGTAGGAGTACGAGTCTGAGCTACTTTAATCTCAAGTTCAACTAAGCAAGGATGATAGAGAAGATTACTTGGTAATTTTATGACATTAATTTTTGCATAGAGTTCGTTTGGTAAAACCCTCTTGTTGTCTTTCATTTCAAGGGTTTTAAAGTTTCGCTTTTTCAGTTGTTTCTCAAGTACTTCTTTTAAATACTTTTGTTTTTTACTGAAGTCCTTCAATCTGATCTGACAGTTTTCATGATCAAAAGTAAAGCTTTGCGCTTGAAGCTGAAAGCTTCCTAGTAAGCAAAATGCTATAAGAATAAAAACTGAGCTGGATCTTCTGAACATGCTTTCTCCACTTCACTAATTGTTTTTGGTACCGACGCAGTTAGGTTTTGAGCCCCTTGCTCTGTCATTATTATATCATCTTCTATTCTTATTCCATTCAAGCCTATTTGGTAGGACTATTGTGTTTTTGATAGAGATTTTTTTTAAGCGATCAAAGTTCAAGGCCAGTAGAGACTCTATCTTAAAAATTGTACGGGACTTTGCAGTTTCGTTATTTAACTGATTACTTTTGAGACAAATGATAACCTGAGTTTGCTCATTCTCATGACTTTGATTCTTAATTGTTATCATGGGTACAATATAGTGTGAGTTATGAAAGTTTTTCCAGTCACTATTATTCACGACTTGTTTTGTATCATTTTCTTTCGAGAAAAGGTGAGTTGCAAAAGCTTGAATCTTTTTATCTTTATTTTTGCTGCTATTGATTAGCTTTTCGAGCTTTTCAATATCAAGATCTGTTTTATATTCTTGGCATAAACCTAGACCGATATATTCATCACCATTCTTATTAGACCAAAAATACTTTTGAATACCTCTGAAACTTGGAAATAGGTTTCCTAGTTCAACATGGGGTATGCTCCAAGACAATGAAATGATTTCTTCACTACTTTCAAGACTATCCATAAGAGGATAGTTATTGATGGCCTTAAAAATATCGAGTTTTAAGTTATTCCAGTTTAACATCTAGATTTTATCGCCCTTATATAGATTTGATATTCCAAAAGTCAATTCTTCATAACTGACATTCTTAAAACCAGCTTCTTTCATCCAGTTGGCAAAATCTTCTCCATAAGCGAAGTCTTCAACTGTTTCATTAAGATAGGTATAGGCATCACCGTGACCACTAATGAGATTTCCGACAAAAGGTAAGAGGTGGCGAAAGTAGAAAAAGTAGACAGAGCGAACAAT
>JAONMX010000125.1 GCA_028378565.1 Bacteriovoracaceae bacterium | reverse complement strand
ATGCCTCAAGTATTAAACAGCTGTGTGGTCAAATGAATGGGACATTTTATGAGAAGTATACTTGTCCAAAGTCAAAACTTAGACTGAGAGTAGATACTTGCGAAGTTAAGAATGACCGAGAGGAAGTACTTTTTTTTAATGGTTGTTCAGGTCCTGCTGGTGGATTCAAAGATATCTTCACACAGCCTTGCATCAACCATGATCACTGCTACCATCATGAGCCGGCTACAACAGGATATACTCAAAAAGATTGTGATATAAAACTTCGAGATGAAATGTTAATGGCATGTAGCCAACTCCCACCAGATCAAAATCATAAAAAATGTGAAAATTGGGCCAACATTATGTATCGAGCTCTCAGAATAGTTGGAGGTATTGCATTCCAATGCGATAATTCATATGCCCATTATTAAAAAATTAAAAATAGATCATCTTCTTTTTATCTTATTGTTCATAAGTTTTGTGGCCACCACTGGTAGTTTATTCTTTAGTGAAGTCATGGAGTTTACCCCCTGCTCACTATGCTGGTATCAACGTATAGCCATGTACCCCTTAGTTCTTATTTTTGCAGTTGCTTTTTGGTTTAATGATAGTTCTTGTTTAAGATATGCAAACCCATTTATTTACATTGGTTTCATAATTTCTGTTTACCATAATCTCCTCGTCCATGGGATTGTTCCAGAATCTGCTTCTCCTTGCGTACAAGGAGTATCATGTGCAACAACTTGGATAAATCTATTTGGCTTTATTACAATACCTTTTCTTTCTCTCATCGCATTTATCTTGCTTTTAATAACCAGTATTATTTTAAACAAAAAAAATAAGGATATATCTTGAATAAAAAAATCGCCATCTCTCTACTTGTTGTAACTTCAGTTCTTGTTTTTATAGTTTCTAAGTATTTCTATGATCGAAATAAAGCTGAAAAAATGAACTTCCTCTCAAGCACTCAGTCAGAACTTTTCGTCAAACCATATTCCCCTACTCTTGGTGATAAGAATGCAAAAGTTATACTTGTAGAGTTCCTTGATCCTGAATGTGAATCATGTCGAAAATTCTATCCCTACGTAAAAAACCTTCTTGAGAAGTATAAAGGTAAGCTGAGACTTGTCGTAAGGTATGTACCCTTTCATAAGAACTCAACAAATGCTGTAAAAATACTTGAAGCGGCAAGAAAACAAGGTAAGTACTGGGAGGCCATGGCCATACTCTTTTACTATCAGCCAGCTTGGGGAAATCATCATAACCCCCAGCCTGAAAAGATTTGGGACTTTCTTCCTCAGGCAAAAGTAGATATTGCTAAAATCAAAAGAGACATGGAAAGCCCTGAGATTATGATAAATCTTAACCAAGATATTGCAGATGCTAAGACTCTAAAAGTGAGGGCCACTCCAACATTCTTTGTAAATGGAAAACCTCTTGTGAAATTTGGATATCAATACTTAGAAGATTTGATTAAGCAAGAGATTGACAAAAACTATAAATAATCTTTTTAGCTAATGAGCTCTACTCTCTTTTCTTTCAGTAAAAAAGAATAAATACAAGGAATTAAGAGTAGAGTGACACAAGTACCGACTGCTAGTCCCCACCCCATTGTTAACATCATTTCAGCAAGAATTGAGTCATAACCAGCAAAGCCATATGCCGTAGGCAACACTCCAACTACAGTTGTAAAAGTCGTTAGAAGTATTGGCCGTAGTCTAGTCGCCGCTCCTTGAACGAGAGCCTCTAGACGATCTTCTGGTGAGGACAGAATATTAAGCTCAATCTTATTAACCATCACAATAGCGTCGTTTATAACAACTCCCAACATTCCAAGAGCACCAATGGCCGCAAAGAAACCATAAACGCTCATACCATGCAGTAGTAAAACATAAGCAATACCTGCTAAACCAAAAGGAACAATTGAAAGAACAATGAAAGGCTTATACATTGAATCAAACATAATCACTAACAACATATAGATCATCAAAAGAGCAATTAATACAGAATTTGTAAACTCTCCCTGACTTTCCCTACTATCCTTAATCTCTCCTTTAAACTCTAAAATCGTGGTGGGAAAGTTTGAATATATTTCAGGGAATAAATTTTTCTCAAGATCATCTGCAATCTCTAATGGAGTTACTTTAACTTTTTCTTTTAAATTTCCAAAAATAGATGAAGCTCTTTTGAAGTTTGCTCTTTGAATACTAATTGGCCTTTCCATTTCTTCAAGAGTTGCTATATCGACAAGTTTTATAAGTAGTCCTTGATTATTTTCAACCTTTAAATCAAGTAATGTATTTAAATCTGTTTTGAAATTATCATCAACAGTGATCTTTACATCGATCTCTTCTTCGCCTTTATTAATAGAGTATAGGACAATTCCTTCAACAAATGCTCTTAGAGTTCTAGTCACCGTTAGCGGATTGACATTTAACTTAACGAGCTTATCTTGATTAAGTTTGAAGATATATTCTCTTTTCATAATAGGACGGTCTATCTCTACGTCTGCAGTATATTCTTTTCCCTCTAAATATTTTTTAATAGTATTAGCAACTGCTGATCTTGTTTTATCATTATTTTCTTGAATCTGAATTTCCACAGCACTTCCAGAATCTCTTCCCCAACGACCTCTTAGAAACTTTACTTTTTTAATTCCTTCTAAGTCACTGGTTTTCTCTTTCCACGTTTTCATGAGTTCGTTAAGCGATGTTTTACGAGTATCAGCTGGTGTAAGCTCAGCTAGAATTGAAGCTTCGTTCTCCTTAACCTGACCTCCTCGACGAGAGACTGCAATAGTCGCTCTAATGCCCACAACATTTTCAGTGTCCTTGTAAAACATTTCCTCAATTGGCTCAATCAATTTTGCCATCTCTTGTCTTACTATTC
>JAONMX010000124.1 GCA_028378565.1 Bacteriovoracaceae bacterium | reverse complement strand
ATTTTTCACCTTCATTACTCTTAAGATAGAAGGCACTAGGAGGAATAGAGGATACCTGATGCTTTTTTATAAGGTGCTGACAGTAGCTAATATCGCTAAAAGTCTCTGGTACTTTGATTAAGGCAAAATATGTTCCCTGAGGATCAATAATATTGAAGCCAATATTCTTCATCTCTTTTACAAAGAAGTTTTTTTTCTTTGAATAAGTTTCTTTAAATTCTACAAGGTAGTTTTTTCTAAATTGGATCGCTTGAGCAGCAGCAATTTGCATCGGGTGATTAGTACAATAAGTTGTATATTGCTTAACTTTTCTTAGGGCATCAGTTAGTTCCCTTGGTGCACAAACCCAACCAACTTTCCATCCCGTAAGGCCAAAAGTTTTGCCAAGGCTTGAGACAGTGTATGTTCTCTCTTTCATATCTGGGAGGCTTGCAAATGGTGTATGCAAGTGACCATCATAGGTAAGAAACTCATAAACTTCATCAGATAACACGAGAAGATTATTTTCTTTTATCGTTTTAGTTAAAGGAATTAATTCTTCGCGAGAGAAGACTCTTCCTGTTGGATTGTGGGGGTTATTAATAATAACCATTTTTGTTTTTGAATTAACTTTTTGAGAGAACTCTTCATTATTGATTTTAAAGTCTGGAAACTTCAGGGTAATAGGGATGGCCTTTGCTCCTGCTAACTCAATACTTGCAAGATAGCTATCATAGAATGGTTCGAAGACGATAACCTCATCTTCAGGATTAAGAGTCGCTAGAATTGAACAAAAGATTCCTTCAGTAGCACCAGTTGTGACGGTAATCTCACTGTCTTCAGAGTATTTGAGTTGGTATTCTTTTGAATATAAAGCTGATAGCTCACTTCTCAGTTCAGCGATACCGGCAGCAGGTGCGTATTGATTCTTATTTTTTAGAAGAGCTTCAGACGCTAGTTTTGTTAACCATTCTGGGCCATCAAAGTCAGGAAAGCCTTGACCTAGGTTTATTGCATTATTTTTTATTGATAACTTACTAATAGTTCCAAATACTGACTCATTTAAAGATGCTACTCGCTGATTGATCGGTTTGCTCATCGTGTCATTGTTGCCTTTGGGTGATATGGCCCGTTATAATATTGTTATGAAAAACACTAATAAGTTTCTTAGCTTTCGTCTAGCTCAACAGAGATTTCAGGGGATTTGGTGAGCATTTTAGATCCCTCACTTAATACATTGAAAACAGTTTTTGGACATCAGGGGTTTCGTTCTTTTCAAAAGCGTGTAATAGATCATCTCATTGCAGGTAATAACGCATTGATCTTACTTCCTACAGGTGGTGGGAAAAGTATCTGTTATCAAATACCTTCTCTTGTAAGAAGTGGGATGGGAATTGTTATTTCCCCCCTGATTAGTCTCATGCAAGATCAGGTTCAAGCAATGCTAGAAAAAGGTGTAAAAGCTGCTGCTTTGAACTCTACCTTAGGCATAAAACAAAAGAGACTTTTAGAAGAGGAGATTGCCAACGGTGAGATTGATATTCTCTACGTAAGTCCAGAGCGTTTTTGTCGCAGTGACTTTCAAGAGTTAGTAGAAGATGTTGAGGTAAGTATCTTGGCCATTGATGAGGCCCACTGTGTGAGTAAATGGGGTCATGATTTTCGACCTGAGTATAAGAAGATTCATAAGTTTCTTAGAAACTTTAGAGATATTCCAAGAGTGGCCCTAACCGCTAGTGCAGATCAGCTAACGAGAAGAGAAATACTAAGTGAATTAAGCATTCAAGATGGCAAAGTTTTTTTAGGAAGTTTTAATCGAGATAATATTTACTATAATGTAGAACAAAGAAGTCCTAAGTCCTTTGATAAAGTCGTAAACTTAGTGAATAAATATCCTAATGACAGTGGCATTATATATTGTATTTCTCGTAACAGTACTGAAGACATTGCTGAAAAACTCCAAGGTTGTGGTGTGGATGCCTATGCTTATCATGCAGGCCTTTCAGCTAAAGAGAGAAAAGAAGTTCAACGTAACTTTATTGAAAAAGAAAAATCAATTATTGTGGCCACAATTGCATTTGGAATGGGAATAGATAAATCCAATGTGAGATATGTTGTTCACTTTGATTTACCTCGAAATTTAGAATCCTATTATCAAGAAACGGGGAGAGCTGGACGAGATGGACTTCCTAGTGAAGCCCATATGTTCTATACCAGAAGAGAAGTAGCGATTTTTAAAAGCTTTATTAGAAAGAGTCGACTAAGTCATGACCGTGAGTTTCTTGAACTAGAAAGTGTGGAGCAGATGCTCATTTATGCTCAAGGGTCAGTGTGTCGCCGAATTCCTTTATTGAATGCTTTTGATGAAACTTATCCAGGCAATTGCTTTCAATGTGATGTGTGTAATAACTCCGTTGGTGGAATTGAAAGCTCAAAAATTGCCATTGATATGTTGAGCGTAATTCATCACATAAGATACAGGTTTGATTTGTATGAGCTAAGTGATTTCTTCAAGGGGATCATCGGCATTAGGGCCAGAGAGTATGGTTGGTTTCAACATCCTTTATTTGGAACTCTTTCAAAAAAAGCTGAAAAAGATATTAACAATATTGTGAGACATCTTATTTCTCAAGGCTTTTTAAAGCAAGACTATGAGAGGGAAGGGGTTCTTTCTTTAAAACCAAAGGCCATTGATCTCATCAATGGTTTGATTACGTTCTACTTACCCCTACCTGAAAAGAAAGTTGAAAAAGCAGTGACTAAACGAAGCAGTAAGAAAAAGGTTAGTCGTAAGACAAAGAGCAGAGCAAAAAAGGTTAGTAAGAAAGTCGCTACTAAAAAAACAAATGTTGGAAGAATGGATATTCTTAAGGCCTTGAAAGAAAAGAGACGAGAGATAT
>JAONMX010000123.1 GCA_028378565.1 Bacteriovoracaceae bacterium | reverse complement strand
AAGTTCTTCACTTTAAGGATATGGACCAAGAGTTTTTGCTACAAAGAAAGTCTGAAGGATTTGAAGTTTCACAAGTTGATGACTCAACAATTGTTTTAACAATTCTTTTAAAGAAGGAGCTAAGAAGTGTAAGAGACTTTATCTCTTTTGACGGAAACTTCTACTTAGCAACTTCAATAGGGCTTTTAAAATTCTCCCATGAAGGTGAGTATCTTTCTAACTTACTAAGCTCTAATTTAAGAGGTATCGCAAAGGAAGAGAGTACTTTATTTTTAATGGCCGGTAGAGAAGGTATGATTGCTTTTGATTTGCAAACTTCAAAAATCCTCTATAAGCATAGTTTAAATACATCCAATGACAATGGTCATCTCTCTGCATCAGTAGCTGTAACACAAGATACAAAACACCTCTTTATCCTTATGACGGGAAATTCTGAAAGAGGCTTTAATGGAATCCTTACTTTTGATAAGAGCTCTCGTCGTATTTTGAATGCAGCAGAATATAATAAGAGAAAAGTAGGGGTCATCTTTCCATATGCCCAAATCTATAATCAAGATGATTATCTCTATTTAAATAATGGTGGTTGGATCCATCAAGTGAATAAGCAAAAACTTTCTGGAAATAAGAAAATTACACCTAAGTGGCTAGCAATAAAGTATTCTGATAATACTTATCCACAATACATCATGCTAAATGGGGACTTAATCTTTCAAAACCAGGAAATCTTAGGATGTGGAAAGTTTCACCATGAAGGACAAAGAGGCCCTGGTTCCAAAAATTTTAGTTTTAAACTTTAGACGATTGGACCTCCATGAAATCTCTGATCGTTAGCGAACTTAAAGTAGACGAAAATTTAGTGCTGATCCCTTTTAAAGAAGAAGATGCAAAAGAATTATTTCTCCTTACAGATAAGAATCGAGGACACCTTCGTGAATGGCTCCCTTGGCTAGATTTCACTTTGAAAGAAGATGATACCCTTAAGTTCCTTCAAAATGTTATCAACCAAGCAGATCGAAAAGAAGGACTACAGTTTGGAATTTGGTATGATGGGAAACTCGTTGGTGCCATTGGCCATCATAAGATCGATTGGATTAATCGTAGGGTTAGCTTAGGCTATTGGCTAGATAAGGATATGACGGGTAAAGGGATCATCGTGCGCTCTTGTGAAAAGCTTATTGAAATTACTTTTAAAGATATTAACTTAAATTTAATTACCATAGCTGTTGCCACAGAGAATATAAAATCAAAGTCAATACCAAAGAAATTAGGATTTACCTACGAAGGAACATTAAGACAAAGAGAGTGGTTATATGATCATTTTGTCGATCATGATATTTACTCTCTTCTTAACTCTGAGTGGAAAGAAAAAAAATAAAAGTTTTGTCTTATCACTCTCTAACTATCTACACTTGGAAAGAAATCTTTTTGCTCAGAAATCTTGTGATTTGTTGACATAGGTTTTCCAAGCTCATCAATACTAAGAATCGATTCTGGTAAGTTAAGTGATTGCCTTAAGCTCTCCATAGTATCTGGAGCAAAAGGTGATAGCATGATCATGATATTCTTTAAGATAAAGAAGCATGAGAAGAGGGCATCTTTTCTTTCTGTCTCATCATGTCGATCATCGTGAGGTTTATATTGTGCGAATAAGCTGTTAATGACTCTTGCGTAATTTTCTACCATAAAGAGTAGTTTTGCATAGTCAGCTTTTTCCATCAGCTTTACATAAGTTTGAATGACTTTATAAGTTTCTTTTTTTGTTTTTCCAATAAGCTTTCCTTCAGGAATCACTCCACCAAACTTTGACAAGCAAGCTGAGATTGGTTTTTCAAAAGAAGCATTGAGAGGACCTGCTAGAAACTTGTTTCTTTCTTTAAGGACTTCAAAATCAAAGTTCGAGTTCTTTTCACTTAGAGAAAGGATAGCAAGAAAGTAGCGAATTTGATCAGCACTGTAACCATGCTCATCTAATAATTGATCACCAGTATAGAAGTTACCCTTTGTTTTACTCATCTTATCACCATCAACTTGGAGGTGGTAATTTCCGAATACATCAGTGAGTTGTAGCTCTCCTTTAACAGGCTGTCTCATTGGATCTTCTTGTGATCCAAACCACATCGCTCCTTGCATAAGAACATAGAAGTAAATATTATCTTGCCCAAGGAATTGATAGACCTTACTCTCAGGGTCGGTCCAAAAGTCTTTATAGAGTTCTGGATCTTTTCCTTGTTTCTTTAAGGCCACTCTTGTGAAAGAGATTGGTGCCACTAGAGATTCTGGCCATACATAGAATGTTTTTCCTTTCATCTCTTCGTCAATTTCTGGAGGAACAGGAACTCCGTTAGAAACATCTCTTGTTATAGAACGATGGGCCCAACCATCAACATATTCTGATTCAATACCATTTTCTTTTAACGTTTTAAAACCTTGCTCAAGATCTGAAAGAGAAGAGAACTGGGCAACAATCATTTTCCCTGGAGCATATCGACTTTTAAAAGTAGGAAGTTTTTCTTTTAGACCTTTAAAGACCTCTTCAAATTTATTTGAAAACTGAACGGATGGTAGGACTGTGTTATAAGTTTCAAGATAAACAACTTTTCGCCACGTCTTTTGCTTTGTTGCGATCCATTCCCTTAACTGATCTGAAACTTTCCACATGTTAAGCCACCAATGTGCCGTTGGCCTTAAAACAGGAGTTGCGTCACTCACTGTACTTTTTGGATCAATCAAATTCTTTGGTGGATAAACTTTTCCACAATCATCACATTCGTCGCTGTAGGCCTTTTTGTTTTCGCAACTTTGGTTTGGGCATGTTCCATAAACAAAGCGATCTGGTAGAAACATATTTAATTCTGTATCAAACCATTGATCGGTTGTTTTTTTCTCGAGCATATTATTTTTATGAAGATTTCTGAG
>JAONMX010000122.1 GCA_028378565.1 Bacteriovoracaceae bacterium | reverse complement strand
ACCCATACTACTTGGCTGAACATTCAAATAAAGTTTGCCGCATCTTACACTATATTGGATCTAGTCTTGTTTTAATTCTGCTTCCCTTTATTATATATACTCAAAAATATTCTTTATTTTTCATACTTCCCATATGTGGATATGGTTTTGCTTGGGCCGGGCATTTCTTCTTTGAAAAGAATAGGCCCGCAACATTCAAATACCCTCTTTATAGCTTTCTCGGGGATTGGGTCATGTACTATGAAATGTTGACTTTTAAAAAGCGCTAAGCCTCTAAGTATTTATAAATACGTTCATTTTTCTTCACAAAATCCATATAACTTTTTCACAACACCTATTCCTATAGTCTTCTTCGTTGTATTTATTCCCTATCAAGGGAGACAAATATGTATAAGAAAACCTTCATTAATCTATGTTTAATTTTTTCAACTTTAAGTATCTCAGTGCTTGAGATTAACCTAAAAAACTGCTCTGAAGCATCTGATAAAGATCCTGTTTTATATAGTGATGACTTTAAATGGGGCGAAACAAAGGCTGAAATTTTAGCAAGAGAAAAGAAATTATATAACTCAAACAAAAGATTAGAAAAAAGAGCTTATGTAAATAATGAAGGCGAAATCAAACTCCCTCTCAATGCTCTTTTCGGTGAAGAAAAATTTGCAACCGTTGCAAAAAAATATGTTGAAAGCGTAAAAGCCCATATCGAAAAAGCACTCAAAAGAAATTACGTTGATTCTATTATTTTCTCAGATATGGGTCACCAACATTTCTTTATTCCTCAAAAATTCTATGACGAAGAACTAAGTAAAATACCAGTGAAAGATAAAGATCTACTTTATGAAAAAATGTTGGCACATTCAGAGCTTAAAATCCTTTATCATACTGCTGAACAAATGAAGATGGTAGACGAAAACAAAAAAATACTCGATGACAGACATACACAGTGGAGATTTTATACAAGAAATATCGTTGGAGATAATAAAGGCCTTGGTACTATAGACCTTGTTCATCAACCAGATCATTCTCACAATACTTCCCATAGTTATGAGAAAGGATATAAATATTTGGGAGCAGGTCTCTATCTTTCGGCCAATAAGAACGGATGTTTTGCTTACGACCATCTTGGTGAGAAAAGATATTTTGATATCAATATCGTAGGACTAAATCCAAGTGGTAATTCTGGAGACACAGACTATTTCTAGTTACATTGATTTTGCCATCCGGCGACTTGTGCAAGTGACTTATTCATATCGTTTGCACAAGTTGGTACATAAGAATAGTAAAGACTTTTGTCTGTAATAGTACCAATAATACTTTCAGCTTCATCAGGATCAAAGGCAGGGCATCCATAACTTCGTCCCATGATCTGCTGACCTGTTACATCAGGTTCATTATACCAAGCCCCATGCATAACAACTCCATTTCCTCTTGCTCCATTATTTACACTTGGAGTAAGTCCATCAAGTCGAAGTGCATTTTTTCCATTTCTAAACTTAGGCCAACCTTTTGTCAGAAGACCTCTCGAGTTTCTAGACTCTGCATGGGAACATCTTCCATTTTTCTTTGAGCCACATGAATAGTATTGCTCTCCAGTTGCAAAAAAGCCTGGTCTTGTCATATTTGTCCGTGAAGAACTTCCTGGGTGTTGACACCGATCAATCATGCCATCATGATTCTCATCACCATACTTTCTTCCACCTCTATTCCCCGAACCGTGAGAAACTTTGTGCTTTCGAACTTCACCTGACTCTAGATTCACCATGTAGAATCTTTTCTTATCTGATTTTTGTGAATAATCGGCAATAGAAACCCAACTACTTTTAAATTTAGATTTATTCTTTTCATAAAATTTTAAAGCTTGTTTTAAAGGGGCCTCTGGAACTCCACTCCTTTTAAACTTACTAAAGTGCTTACACACATTTGAAGCTGCTGCAGAAGAAGGTGCGACTGCGGGAATAGCTTCATCCCTCTGGGCATAATTACAATTTCCACCTGGAGGATTAACAGAATCATTAACCAATCGACTAAATTCTTCACCAGTAGGTAAGGTGTTGCTTCCATTGGTGACACCAGGAATATTAATTCCTGCTTGATTCGCCTCCTAACAAGAGGAAAGACTAATGATAAGAACTAGTAAAAGAAAATGAATAGATTTATCAAATTTCAAGATCACACCCTGCCGAAAGTTAATACTCAATCTATCTTATCGGTTAAATCATTAATTACATAAGTTGATCGCTTTATCAGCTACTTAGCACAAGAAGTATGCCTACAAAAATTGGCAATTTGAAGGAATAGACTCATAATAAATAAAAGGAAAACTTATGATCTCAAATCTCTACTTAGGCTTACTAACACTACTTTATGTAATGATTACTCTTGAGACCATTAAGGCACGTCAGAGAAATCAGATCTCACTTGGTGCAGGAAAAACTTTTGAAATTGAAGCGATTGTAAGTGCCCACTCAAACTTCAACTCTTATGTTCCACTTTTAATGATTCTTCTCTTTAGTGCTGAATGGTTTATGATCCTTCCTAAGTTTATCATTCATCTTTTAGGGATAATGATTTTTCTAGGTAGGACATTTCATTTTATTGCTTTTCGTGGAAATAAGATGAACTTTAAATTAAGAACAATTGGTATGCATATGACAATTTGGCCTCTTATGTTCCTGGCCATTACTTCAATTTATGCCTACGCCAAATCAGCACTAAATTTATAAAATAATTTGTGTAAATTTAAGGGAACACCTATTTTTTTCAACATATAGAAAACCCCTACAATCTTGCGATCAATAAAGATATTTTCAAAAGGGATATGATTTAACGAGATATTTTTTGTCGTTTCATCAATTTTCTTCATTAAGCGAGTGGCCACATCTGAGTTGGCCCAGTCATACTCTAAATTCTGTAAAGGCTC
>JAONMX010000121.1 GCA_028378565.1 Bacteriovoracaceae bacterium | reverse complement strand
AATAAAATTCTTTCGATCAATGGCCTTCCAACTGACAAATGGATTGACCTGACCTTCATACTCATCGAAGCGTTGTTTTATCTCGGCTTTGTAGCAGGTGGGATTATCAAAAAGACAGAGGGCCTTCTTTAGAACAGACTTTCTTCTCTTAAAAAAATCATCTTCATAGAGATCAAGAGGAGAACGTTGAAAAGGATGAGCAAATGCTCCTTCACAAGACTTAAAAATGACATCCCAAAAGCTAAGAGCAAATAACAAATTCCAATAATTATTCTCGCAGTAGAAGCCACTCCATCCTCTGCGTTTTAACTCCTTCAAAGATAAGGACTCAACTCGCTCACTTGTGTTTTTTACGATTAAGTTTTGTTGATCATATATTAATTCTATTTTTTTTCTTTTCTCAACCCCTAATGGACTGTGGAACTTATTATAGAAATTCTTCACAAAGACTTCTTCTCCATGATTGAGAGGATTCTTCATTATCACTTTAAATTTTTGCCATGCTTTTTGATATTCCTCCATTGCGTAAAGTATTCTTACAATTCTTTCTCTCCCATTGAGAATATCTGCTTTTTTATAATAGTGAAGTGCCTTTTCATATTCTTTTGCTGACTCTAAAGCCCTTGCTCCTCGAAGGTAGAGTGCTTTTCTTTTTTGAGAAAACCTCGTTGCCATAGACCCTAGCTTATCAAGACTTGATAAGTTCTCGAGTATGGCCTCCACGTCTTTCTCTTCTCTTGCAAAGTATTGTTCTTCTTGCAAAAGACTTAGCTTATAACCCTTTCCAATATCACTTTTCTTTTTAAAAATTCTCGTTTTCTTTTGAATCTTATATTTAGGGTATTTAATCGAGCCAACATCTTCCAAAATAAAGTCACTTAATGTCTGCCTCATATTTCCGAAAAATAAAAAAAGAAGAGTATCAAAATGTTCTTGGTATTTAACTTGAATGAGCCCTTCATTCTGATTTAAGTGTTTTTTAAAAGAATCAACATCAGCAGAAACTTTATCCCATAGTTGATCCTTCCCCTTATATTGGCTCACTTTTATATTCGACTTTACGAGGAAACTTTTTAGATGCTCTATATTAACAATTCTCTTTAACTCTTCATCCTCTAGATTTTTATTAATCTTTTTCAATTGAGTTTCTAAAAGAGGATTATCTTTTATTCCTCTTTCAATATTAATTTCATCATAATTTAGTTTTGATAAAAGGAAGAATTCGCTACTTCTTGATGCTAAGCGAACATAGAGTAATCTTTGGTTTCGATTCAGGGTTTTAAAGACCTCAATAAACTTTTTCTGCCTTTGAGACAGGAGATCATCATATTGCTTGGCGCAAAATTTTAGCAAGAACTGGAAGTTCTTTAAATAATAGTCTCTAGCTAGCCTAGGAGCTGTTTTTTCATCCATTGCCTATAAGTTTATCAATTAATTTTAATCTGTCATTTTCTACCTAAAAAGCGCTAAAATTCGTGAGAAATATTTAGAAATGAGGAGTCTTCATGAAGTTAGAAAACTATGTGTTAGGTAAATGGACACAAGGAACAGGATCAGGAACTCAGCTATATGATGCATCTTTTGGAAAAGAGATAGCAACGGCAACCACAACTGGTATCAACTTTGAAGAAATTTTAAATTACGCCAGAACGATTGGTAGCTCTAATTTAAGAAAATTAACTTTTCACGACCGCGCTCGTGCACTTAAAACTCTGGCACTCTTTCTTTTAGAAAATAAAGAAAAATATTATAAAGTCTCTTACCAAACAGGTGCTACCAAAATAGATAGTTGGATTGATATTGAAGGTGGTATTGGAAACCTATTCACTTACAGCTCTAAAGGCAGAAGAGAGATGCCAAATAGCAATGTCTATGTTGATGGTAATCCTGAAATTTTATCAAAAGGTGGAAGCTTTATCGGCCAACATATTTTTGTTCCAAAAACTGGTGTTGCTATTCATATTAATGCATTCAATTTTCCTATTTGGGGAATGTTAGAAAAAATTGCAGTTAACCTCGTAGCCGGTATGCCTTGTGTGGTAAAACCTGCAACTCTCACTTCTTACCTTACGGAAGTTCTCGTTAAAGATATTATCGAAAGTAAAATTCTTCCTGAAGGATCCCTTCAATTACTTTGCGGAAGTGCTTCTGGAATCTTAGATCATGTAACATCACAAGATGTTGTTACATTTACAGGTTCTGCAACAACAGGTCAGATGCTTAAGTCTCACTCAAAAATTGTTCAAGAATCCGTTCCCTTTAACATGGAAGCCGACAGTTTAAATTGTTGTATCCTCGGTGAAGATGTTGAGCCTGGCTCAGATGAGTTTAATATTTTTGTTAAAGAAGTAGCTCGTGAAGTAACCGTAAAGGCCGGACAAAAATGTACCGCCATCAGAAGAACGATCGTTCCAGAAAGACTTATAGAGCCGGTACAAAAAGCTCTTATTGAAAGATTTCAAAAAGTTTCAATTGGCGACCCGACAACTGAAGGTGTTCGTATGGGTCCTCTTGCTGGTGCTTCTCAAAAAGAAGAAGTCCTTGGCAAAATTGAAGAATTAAAAAAATCTTGTGAACTTCTTTATCATAATACTGACCTCAAGCTTCTTTCAGGAGACCTTGAAAAAGGAGCTTTTATTTCTCCGACTCTTCTATTAGCTAAAGATGCGCTCAATAATAAAGCAGCTCATTCAATTGAAGCCTTTGGTCCAGTGACAACTCTATTTGCCTATAAAGGTGCTGATCAGGCCATAGAACTAGCTAGACTAGGAGAAGGTTCTCTCGTTGGGAGTTTAGTAAGTGCAGATGATAAATGGGCCACTGAAGTGGCCATTGGTATGGCCTCTCATCACGGAAGAATTGTGATTCTTAATAAAGACTGTGCCAAGGAAAGTACAGGACACGGAAGCCCTCTCCCAAATCTCGTTCACGGTGGACCAGGAAGAGCTGGTGGTGGAGAAGAAATGGGTGGCATGAGAGGAATTAAGCATTATATGCAAAGAAGTGCCATTCAAGGTCACCCTACAACGCTTACAAAACTAACAGATACCTACCTA
>JAONMX010000120.1 GCA_028378565.1 Bacteriovoracaceae bacterium | reverse complement strand
TTTTTTGAAACTCATTGATGGTTTTTTTTACAATAGCTTGTGCACTAAGGATATCAATTGAAAGACTCTTTCTGATATTTAAAAAGACACCTTCATGACCATTAACTTTAAATATATTCGTTGTTTTTTCAAAACCATCTTTTACCGTTGCAAGCTGCTTAAGCCTAATATTTTCACCTGTATAATTTCCACGGATTATAAGGTCATTAAGCTGCTCCACATTTTCATACTCATTTAAAGCGGTAACACGACTCTCACCGCGATCCTGCATGGTTCCCACTGGAACTCGTATATTATTTCTTCTTATTTGCTCACTGATTAAGGAAAGAGAAACATCATATTCTTTCTTTCTTGTTGGATCTACCCTGATCTGTAGTTCAGGTTTTCTATAATAATCTTTCTCTACAGAACTAACTTCTTTTAGGGATAGTAATTGATTTTCCAATGAAAGAACGAGTTCCTGTAATTTTTGTCGATCTTGTGTATTAAGAGATTTTATTCCATCTAAATAAAGACCGACATCTAGTATTGCTTTAGCTGAGCTTTTAAATTGTCTAAACTTGGGTAGATCCCTTACTTCCGCCGGCATATCAGCACGAAGGATTGCGTCTTTAATCTCCTGAACGACTTCGTCTTTGTCGGGATAATCATCTTCTAAAACTATTCGAATAGAGCTAACTCCAGAGCTAGAGTTTGAACTTGTTTCGTCAATACCAACAATTCCCTTTAATTCATCTTCTATTGGCTTGGTAACAAAAAGTTCCACATCACTAGCGGGGGCACCAGGATAAATTGTCGTAATTCGAATCCAGTTACTGGTAAACTCAGGTAGCTCTTCCTTTCCTATTTGTTTCCATGAAAAGAAGGCAAAAATAAGAACACCAAAAAATAAAACATTTACGATTAGGTGCTTTTCACTAAAGTACTTTATTAGATTAAACATTCTTATTTCCAAGGGGTAAAAAAAGAGCTAGCGGTAGTGCTAGCTCAATTCAATCAAAAAATTATAGCATTTGTTCCTTAAAGATAAAGAAAGTTAAGGAATGTATAAGAGAATCTTTTAGATTCTATAGTAGCTCGTTAACCTGTTGTTCAGACAGTCTAGGGTGGTAAGGGTTTTGATGATCGTGACCATGCTCTGAGTCATCCACATTCCCCTTCGAACCATAAACGTATTTATCAAAGAGATTCCCAACGTCTTCTCCATAGAACTTTTCTATAGCGGCCTGAAACTCTGGTGTTTTAAAGGGCTTAAACTTACGTTCTTCAAAGAAGCTTCGTAGGAATAATTTAAAGCTTTCTTTATTCTCAAACTTCTTATTAAGATGACCTATAAACCTCATCCCTTTAGTATAGGCATTACGATCAGTTGTTCTTTCATAAACGGAGTGTCCGGCCATTCTTATTGGAGATAATCTTCGTTCCGTATATGAAGGATAATTAGAATCTCTCCAACTAGCTACGGCCTCATCTACCCATCATGCATTTCCATGAGCTGGCATCACCCCTCTCGCAAAGTAACTATGGATAAGTTCATGCCCTAAAGCAGAAAAGCTTGTAATGGTTGCTCCACAGTGCTCCATACCACCCATTCCGGCACCATAAACGATAACTTGTGAATGTGGCCATGGGCCATAATCTCTTTCTAGTTCAGCAAGTACTTCCTTCGTTTTGTTCATAAACTTTGAAGTTCCTTGGGATGTATAAACAGTAATTGGTATTTCTCTATTATCAATTGAACGATAAGTAGAATACACAGTTGGAATTTGACCCTTTAAGGTTAAATGGTAAAAGAAAGAGCTTGCAGTGTAGACTTCCGGATAATCAACTAACCACTCATTAAGACCAAGAGACTTAACGTCACCATTAGTCACTAAATTATGCTCACGATCTGTTCCAATAATTTTGATACTTAAAGTTTTCTTATATTGATCAAACTCTAGGTTTGTCGGAAGATATTGTTCAATATATCTTCTGTCTGAAAGATCACTCATCCAAAAAGCATTTTTCAAATAATTAGAATTCCAAGAAATATTTTTTGAAATTTCATTCTCAATGGTCATTTTATGTAAACCACTTGATAAGGATTTCTTTATATAGCGTACAGTAGATACTCCATCCATACTGGTTGTTTGAGTTTGTGTAACTTCTCCATTGATTGTTACTTTTATAGGAGTTGGTAATAAATCAAATATAGGGTAACCACTTAAACCTTGGGAAAATTCAATCTCTGATTTTGCAACGGCTTTGTTTTTACCAAGATCATAAACAATTGTGCTCTTAATAGTTTTTATATCTATAAAGATGGCCTTCGTTCTACCAATTGAAATATTTGGTGGTGCTAAATGTAAATTGGCCTGAGACAAGTTAGAAAATACTAGCAATCCTACTAGCAGTAAAAGTGACTTCATTAATCCTCCTGATTATTTTCTCAACCATTATCTAATAGAATGAAGCAAACACCAAAAAATGTAAGGAATTAGTAGAATGTAAATTTTACGAAATAAGACTGGCTAAAACTGACCAAAGAAGATGGTTATAATAATGATTAATAAACCAGTAAATATAATACTTGCTCCATGGAACTGAAACATCTTCATAAGTCTGATATTAACTTCATTAATAGATGGTATTCTCTTAAGCTCTCTCTTAAGTTGCATCTCAGCACTTTTATAATGTAAGTTTTTATACTTCTTTTCACTCTTAAAAACATACTGGGAAACGATTAAAACGATCAAGAATACAAAGTGAATATTAGGTAGTGGATAGGGACTAAAGAGAAAGAAAAGAAGCAAAGGAAGATCAAAAATCAAAATCATTTTAATCAATTCCATTAAATGTATTTTGAAAAAAAGTTTCATTCGAGTTCACACCTTTTAATAATATCCTCAGCAATGATATTAGCAGTTGAGAAACAACCTTGCAGTAAATAACCACCGGTTGGGGCACTCCAGTCTAACATTTCTCCTCCAAAATAGATTTTATCATTTTCCAACCAACTCAGGTGTTTCGATAGACAATTAAATTTCACGCCACCTTTTGTTGAGATTGCTTCATCAATAGGTCTACATTTGCTTAAATCTACATAGACGTGTTTAAGGTGAAAATGTAAATTATTAATAAATTC
>JAONMX010000012.1 GCA_028378565.1 Bacteriovoracaceae bacterium | reverse complement strand
GAATCAGGAAAATCGATACTTCTTTTTATATCTTTAATCGTGATTAAACCCTTTAGGTTTCTCGACTTATCAACAATTGGCAATTTTTCAATTCTATATTTATGAAGTAGTTTTTTTGCTTCTTCAATCTGAATTCCCTCTTCTCCAACAATCAAGCGATCTTCACCTGTCATCACATCTTTAACTTTCTGGTTTAAGTTTGTTTCAAAAGCGAGATCTCTACTGGTAAGAATACCAACAAGCTTCTTTCCTTCCACAACTGGAACACCAGTAATTTTCTTCTGCTTCGTAAGCTCTACTACATCAGCTAAGCTCATATTCGTTGAAACTGTTATAGGATTAAGAATCATTCCTGATTCATATTTCTTAACCTTAGAAACTTCTTGAGCCTGTATTTCGCCAGACATATTCTTATGAATGACTCCTATCGCTCCATTTTGGGCCATGCAGATAGCTGTTGCTGCTTCAGTGACGGTATCCATTGCTGCTGAAACAATTGGTATTTTAAGATCAATATTTCTGCTAAATTTAGAAGCTACCTGTACATCAGCAGGAAGAATTTCTGAATATCCTGGCTGGATAAGAACATCATCATAGGTTAAAAAAGAATCTATTTTGTTAGAATCGGAATTCTTAGACATAAAAAAAGCTCCGTTAAGATTACGAAGCTAGTATACTTTTTTTTAGTAAATGTGACTAATATTCTTTCTTATAATCCATATCAACTGACTTTAACTCATCAATTAACTGGTTTACCTCTTCATCGTGGCGCATCTGATTCTTGTACTCGTCGACTAGCTTATTTTCAAAGCGAGACTTGTACTTAACCTTCGGTGCCATTCCACCAATGCTGGCCGGAGTTCTGGCCTTTTTTATCTTAGGGACAACAGGTTTTTTCACTTGCGATGCAGGTAGGCGATAATCATCCTTCACCTTCTGCCCTGCTCCAAATATGTTGACCGAAACGCTCGTCTTTTTTGAGTAAGTTGGCTTCCACTTCTTAACAATCGTCTTTTTCTTTAACTTATTTAAATAGGTCTTATAAGAAGATTCAAATGTCTCACTTCTCTTTGTTTCATTTCTCTTTGTCTTAGATGGAATAAAAATAACCTTTCCCTCTGGTGACTGAGTATCTGGTCTTCTCACTTTTTGTAATGCCTGCTCGAATGCCGATTTATCAAATGAAGCAATTGTTCTCTTAGGCTTATTTTCAACTTTCTTAGTAGCCACGGCTGTTGGTGCTTTTGCTACATATTCACTATTCTCTTTTTTAATATCAAAGAGTGCTGTAATTTTCTTGAAACTTGAGAACCCTATTGGAGTTGCCTTTCTTGGTGAAGCATCATTTTCATTATTTTTAATAAAACTAAATTGTCCTTCTCCAACAGCAACAGTCGCTTCTTCACGTAGAAGATTTGATAATGTCGATTTACCTTTTACTGTTAATAGTTGTGTTTTTCCTGTGTAGCTATCATAGCTGGTAATATAGTCACCCTTATAGTAGCTCACAAGTCCGTTTCCAGTTGTTACTTTAAAAGGTCCAATCACAGGATCATAATTAAGAGATTTAATCCAAACATAACCTTCTCTTAACTCAATTAAGTTAGGATAAACAATGACATTGGCCGAACCTGATAAGTAATAAACATGATCATAATAATCATTAAAACTTAAACTCGATCCTTCTTCAGTATAAATCTTAGCTTGCTTATGAATGTGCAAACCAACCTTAACTGGTACCGTTTTACCCTGCTGAGTAATAAAGGCCTTACCTTTAACATTACTAAAGACACCGATAACACTACTTGCGTGTATCGCGCTCATCAGTAAAACGAATGAGAAAAAAATCTTACTTGTAGTTTTGTACAATTTTTTCATAATGTTGACTCAATACTTTCCATTCTTCAGTGTTTCTGTATTTTTTTCTAAATTCCTCTACTGTAGAGAAGAATTCTTGTTTATGTCCTTGTTTAAGATGCGTAAGAGCTTTCCAAAGTTTTGCTCCTCTATAATATTTTGATGTTGGATACTCACTGATCAATCGATCAAAGTATTCAATAGACCAGTCATGATGTTCTCCACTTTCAAAAGCAGCAACTCCAGCTTGAAATAAAAACTGGTCATCTATTTTTTTATTCTTTGGATATTTACTATAGAAGCTGTGAAAAAATTGCGCTGACTTTTCATAGTCTTTCTTATCAAACTCTTTTTCAGCCACAGATAAGATCTGCTCAGGTGTCCATTTGAAAACATCAAACTTAACCTTATCTTTTTCTGGATCAATTGCCGGAACACTTGCAATCGTTCTTGCGCTTGTCTCACCACTTGGCTTCTTATATTTCTTTAACTGAATTTCAAGATACGCTTTTTCAGACTTTAACTTAGAGATTTCATAGTGCAGATCTCCAATGTCTTGCTTCAGCTGTCTATTCTCTCTGGAGAATCTCAAGGCAACTTTTTCATATTGAGAAACTTTCTCAACCTTGGCCTCAAAACGATCTGCGACTTCGCAAGAGCTTAGGAAGCAAACTGATAAAGGTAAAATAATTAATTTCGATAATGTATTCATATCCATCCCATTTCGTATAAACAGACATACTCACTCTTCTTCTCGGCTAATCCCCCAAAATCTTTAGTGTGATAGTTAATCAAAAATAAATGGTATTGAAATTTCAGTAAGTTAAACGAAATAACGATCTTTTATGTCTTTATAAAAGAGCTTAAATGGCTGACCGTTTTGCTACAGGTAAGGTTTTAGAAAATTAACGTTTTTGATTCTCTTCAAAGAAGTCGAGGTCAATTGAAATAGCACAAGCGAAAATAATGGATTTTTTCTCCCAAGAGACATCAGGCATCTGAACTCCAAACTGATCTGCGTCAGTGAAGACTTCTTTAAGGATTCCTCCCCATTTTTTAGAGATGATCCCCGTGCGTTCGCCGATCAGATTATAGATAGGAAAACGCCATAAACTCCAGATGGGTGCTTTTATATGGGAAAATACATTATTGTTCTTATCCCTTAAGTCATATTTCTTATAAAGAACTCCAAACCTTCTCTCAACTCTTCCTATACAATCTCCTTGTCCGTCAAAAACTTCCATAACAGAAAAGAAGAAATAAAAAGGCCGAACCACTTTTAAAACAACTTCTTGGTTTAAAGAAAATAAAGAGATATTTAAAGGACGATGGGAGCGTAGAATCTGCCTTAAGATCAAGCGAATAATTCCACCACCTTCTTCTGCCAAAAACCCAATTTTTTGTCCGTGACTATTAAGAACTTCAAACTTATTGACCGTTTCAAAGCCAAGTAGGATTTCCCCCCACTCCTTAATTTGTCTAATAAAGATCTCTGATGATGACTCCATCATTTCTTTTAAATTCATTGATTTACACCTTTATCCTTAATCAGTATCGTACTATAAAACCTAAAAAACTCGCAAATTAAATAAAAAAATGGTAGCTAGAACCATTGAGAGAGGAGAATTCATTGTCTGAGATTATTGTTGGAATTGATATTGGTGGTACAAAAATAGAAGCATGCTTTTATGAGAAGTCTTCCATAGACAATAGTCTTTCTGAACTAAGAAAAAAACGTATTCCTACTCAAAGAGACAAAGGTTATGAGTTCGTACTTGAAAATATTGTCTCACTTTTAAAAGAATTACTTTCTGAAAGCTCTCTTCAAATATCTGATATAAATGCAATTGGAATAGGTCTTCCTGGTACAGTTGATCCGAAGACCACAATGATGAGTAACGGAAATACAGGAATCTTTATCGGAAATGATTTCGGACAAGACTTAAAAGAAAAACTTAAGACTAACTCCCCTATCTTTATCGCTAATGATGCTAATTGCTTTGCTCTTGCTGAAGCAAGACTAGGTGCTGGATTAGTATTAGCAAATGAGAAAAGTACCTCTGTGGATCAACTCACAACCTTAGGAGTAATTCTCGGAACAGGCTGTGGAGGTGGATTATGTATCAATGGAAAAATACATGCCGGTGCAAATGGTGCCGCTGCAGAAATTGGTCATATGATACTTGTAACAAATGGTACTAATTGCTTTTGTGGTCAACGAGGCTGTGCAGAACAATACCTATCTGGCTCAGCATTTGAAAATATTTATAATTTAAAAGTCCAAAGTGAAGACCCAAGGTCTGGTAAAGAAATTTTTGACTTAATTCATAGTAAAGACTCAATGGCCCTCGATTGCCTGAATCATTACAAAGAAAATCTGACAACCTTTTTAAGAATGATGTGTTCTTTCTATGATCCTGACTTAATTGTTTTCGGTGGTGGTTTAAGTAACCAAGAAATGATTTATCAAGGGATTGAGCAAAAGCTTAAAGAGATAAACTTTATTAAAGGAACTTCCCCTGCCATAAGAAAAAATACTCTAGGTGATTCTGCGGGAGTACTCGGAGCAGCTCTTCTTACGAGAGCAAAAGATATTAACTAGAAGCCTTACGTAACTTTTCAAAGTGCTCTAATAAAATATCAATACCATCTTCTATTAACGCCGGGCCTGGCTGTAAAAAAATTTCTGGTTTTAATTCAAAAACTTGCTTCTTACTAACTGCTGTTATTTGGTCCCAGCCATCTCTTTTTAAAATACTTTCAATATCAACCTTTTTTCCACACCAGCAGCCAAAAATGACTTCAGGATTTAACCTGACAACCTCTTTCGGGTTTACAAAACGATCTTTTGCTAAAGAAGCCTGAGAATCAAATATATTATCTCCACCACACAGTGAAACAAGTTCTGAGAAGTATTGAATCCCCGATATCATTGGTTCATCCCATTCTTCTAAATAAACTTTGAAGCGTGTAAGACTTTGGACAGCATTTCGTGTTTCTTCTACTTTAAGAAGAAGTTTATCCACATATGATTGAGTTTTTTCCGGTTGTCCTATTAAGCCTCCTAGCTTCATACAGTAACTTAGCACTCCATCAAGTGAGCGATGATTAGCGATCCATACCTCAACGCCAGCTTCAATTAACTCTCTAGCAATATCTTTTTGAATATCAGAAAATCCTAGGACTAAATCAGGCTTCATTTCAACAATTTTTGTAATATTGGCAGAGGTAAAAGCACATACTCTTGGGAGGGACCTGGCCTGAATTGGCCTTTCAACAAAAGCACTCACGCCAATGATGCGATGCTCCTCACCGATGGCATACAGAAACTCAACAGATTCTTCTGTTAAGCAAATGATTCGCTGTGGGAAATGACAAGAATTTTTCATGTTCATAACAAATGATATATCATATTAGCTTAATATTACTAAAACAAATCGTATTGGAACTTATGAAAATTACATCTATTCTCTTCTCACTCTTTTACTTTTTATTACTACCTACAGCTTATTCAGATGAAGGTGTTCCACAACTCCCAGTAAAAACTTCGGCCTCAATCGTCCACTATGGTCAGCAAAAATATTTAGCCGTACATTTTATCAATCATCCCCATTGGCATACTTATTGGAGAAACCCTGGGGATGCTGGCCTTCCTACTAAGATAGAGTTTTCAGATGAAGCAGACGCTCTTGAATTAACAGAAATGCCTTGGCCAACACCTAAACGTTTTATCGAAAAAGGTAATATTTTGGCCTATGGTTATGATGATGGTTACTCAAGGTTTTATAAAATAAACTCATCAACACTTCCTAACATAGACTTTACTATTACTAGTACTTGGTTGGTGTGTAAGCACATATGTATCCCAGGTAGAGTTCAGATGAAGACCATTTTAGAAGATGGCAACTTAAAGAAAGTTATTCCAAGCCATATGAATGTTGATCAAAGTGAGTCACTCAAAAGACTTTCTGCTTTACCTAGCAAATCTGAATGGCCTTCAGAACTAGATATCATTTTAAAGAAAACAAAGAAAGAAAACCAACTAGCTTTATACTACAATACTCAAGGCGAAAAAAGTTCTACTACATTATATAAATCCTCTAGTTTATTGTTTCCAATATCTGCACCACTCATATCATTTGGTCATGAAAGCTTATACTATAATAAATCATTAACTCTATCAGGAAGAATGTTTCTAGCGTGGGACGGTGAATACGAAACTCCTCCACAGCAACTACCTAGTGACGGTCAGTTCGAAACCCCTCTTAAAGTTGAGTTTCTATACGTAAACCCAATAACGAAAAAAGGCACAATAGTAACAAAGACATTTTCTTCTTTTCAAAAAGAAGAAGATGACAAAATGAACTCTTTTCTTGGACTACTAACGCAAATTATTCCGAATGGTCCAGACACAATAAAAATTGATCTCAGTAATGTTGGAGATACTCAAAGCAATGAAGAAGAAAGTGAAAATAGCTTTTGGAAGTTACTGCTCTTTGGCTTCCTTGGTGGACTCATTTTAAATATCATGCCATGTGTTCTTCCTGTTATTTCTCTAAAACTTTTTGGTCTTATTATTCACTCTGATGAAAGCCATAAAAAAATCTTGAAACATAATATCTTTTATACTCTTGGTGTCCTCAGTACCTTTATGGTTCTTGCTCTTGTTATAATATTTGTTAAGAGTTCTGGAGAAAGTATTGGCTGGGGCTTTCAACTTCAAAGTCCTACCTTTGTTATGTTAATGATTCTACTATTATTCATTATGGCCTTAAACCTATTTGGTCTTTTTGAGTTTTATACTCCGGGTGGAAAGAAGCTGGGGAATGTAGCATTAAAGAAGGGTTTCTTTGGCGATTTTGCTGGAGGAATACTGGCCACAATACTGGCCACTCCATGTAGTGCCCCATTCTTAGGAGCAGCATTAACTTTTGCTTTTAGTAGTTCTCCATTAGGAATTATCTCAATTTTTATGAGTATTGGATTAGGTCTTTCATTTCCATTCCTACTCACTGGAATGTTTCCAAAGACAATTAACTTTTTACCAAGACCTGGCCTGTGGATGGAAAAAGTTAAGAAGTTTCTTGGCCTTACACTCTTATTTACACTAATTTGGCTTGTTGATGTATACGTTGCCTTAACGAACGGCGGACTCTCTCTTTTAAAACTAAACTCTATTATTGTGACTCTTTTCTTTGCGGTATATTTCTTCAAACGCATATCTAATAATAAACTTTTACAAGTTATTTTCTTTCTTATTCCCCTAGGTCTATCTTATAGCTTGATTAAATCTCATTTCAATATCCAACTAGGCCAAAGCAACTCAAGCCAAATAATCCAAGACAAGTCTTCAATGGGCCTTGACTGGAAACCTTGGAGTGAAGAGGCCATGGAAAATCTAAAGAATGAACAAAAGCTTGTTTTCATAGACTTCACAGCAAAATGGTGTTTCACATGTAAGGTAAATGAAAAAATAGTTCTTGATACTGATAAATTTCGAAAGCTGGTAAAAGATAGAGATATTCACTTACTTTTAGGGGACTGGACAAAGAAAGACCCAAAAATAACAAGTTTTTTAAAGAAGCATAAGCTAGTAGGAGTACCTGCTTATTTTATACAAAGACCGAATGGAGAAATTATTAAGCTTGGTGAAACAATCACGATTAAAGAGATAGCAAAGAATCTTTAGCCCAGCAACTCTACATGTATATAGAGTAGCTACTCTAATTCAAACTTTGTAGGAACTTGCATCATGCCTTTAATAACTTCTTTTGGAGAAGCGTCTTCATAAAGAACGCTATAAACTCCATCAAAAATTCTCGCCCTAATTTCATATTTCTCGCAAACGAGATGAGCGGCCTTAGCTGTTTTGTAACCTTCAACTACTGTTCTTTGTGAAGCGATGATCTCAGCAGCCTTGCGACCTTTTGCAATTTCAAGACCGAACATTTTATTTCGAGAGAGCCCACCAGTTGTTGTTAGGATTAAGTCCCCCATTCCGCTAAGTCCATAGAATGTCTCTGGTCTGGCATTATAAACTTGTCCAAAGCGAAGCATCTCTGTAATTCCTCGAGTGATCATAGCAGCTCTAGTATTGTGATTGAAGCCCAAGCCTTCAATAATACCACCAGCAATGGCAATAACGTTTTTAAGAGCTCCACCAAGTAAGACACCCTTAACATCGTAGCTCCCCATACATTTAAAGTATGGCGAATCCAGCATATCCATTACTGATTTTGTTATTTTTCTTGATCTACCTGCAAGTGTCGCCAGTGTTATCTGCTCTTGCATAATCTCTTTTGCAAAGCTAGGTCCTGACAAAAAGGTAAAAAGCTCTTTCTTGTTTGGAAATAAATCATAGAATAAGTCATCGGCAAGTTCTAAAGTGACCGGATCGATCCCTTTTGATAGCGATACCATTGGTATCTCTTTACTTAAATAACGAGCAAATCTTTCATGATTATCTTTATAGAAACTATCAATACCAGCAGTCGGTAACCCTGAAACCATAATCGAAATATCATCACCGATAATATCATCGACTTCTTTCCAGTCTAATGCTGGAATTAAATTACTTGGAATAGGAAGGCCTGGAAGAGAGACTGAATTTTCACCATTTTTGATGGCCTGATAGACATCTTCACTTCGAACTTTTAAAAATACTTTTTCGAAATTATTTGAAAGGACACTCGCAATAGAAGTTCCAAATGCTCCAGCACCAATAACCAGCGCATTCTTATATTTTTTAGTCAAAGCTTCCTCCTTGAATCTTAAAACTATAAGGAAATGATTCCTTCGATATTTTTCATCTCTTTATAGATTTTAATTACATCATCAGATGAGTTCATTTTTTTTACTATTGTAGCACTTATATACTTCCCTGTTTTAGATGTTTTAGTTTCAACATCATCATTAAGAAAGTGTGCCATTAACTGACTTAATCTAGGTAATGGTACGATAAATTTAAATATATAATCTGCTGGCCACTCATATTCATTATCAAGCAACTCTTTCATCTTACTAAAATCATCCACTTTAAAACTCTCTTAACTTTGGAGATATTTCTTTTGCATAACGTATAATATCTATAACTTCTCGCACACAACCCTCACCTGAAGGCATCTTTGCAATATAGTCGACACTCTCTAATACTTCTGGACTTGCGGCCTCAACCGTTGCGCTAAAGCCTGCAATTTTTAGTAGAGGTATATCAAATAACTCATCTCCCATATAAAAGATCTCAGCAGGATCATAACCTTGTTTTACTAGGTCTCTTATCGCATCAACTTTGTCTTCATTTCCTTTATATAGAAAATCCAAACCAAGGTTTTCTTTATAGCGCTTAACGACACTTAAACTATCACCACCAGTTATGATTCCGACCTTAAGTCCAGCTTCCTGTAAAAGTTTGAGCCCATAACCGTCTCTCGTATGGGAACTTCTATTCCAACCAACTTCCTCTCCTGACCAATACACTTTTCCATCAGTTAGAATTCCATCGACATCAAAAGCACATACTTTGATTTTATCAATTTTTGTTTTGAACTCTTTTGCTTTCTCTTCAAAATATTTTCTATCTAAGATCATTAAACTACCCTATATATTGCCAATAAAGACTGTACAATTTCTTGTACTTTTCCAAGCTCTAAGCAAGTTGCACTATCACTTAAGGCCTTTGCCGGATTTGGATGTGACTCCATAAAAACTCCATCAGCACCGCTAGCAACAGCCGCTTTGGCCAAGGTTAAAATTTGATCTCTCTTTCCACCTGTCGCTGTTCCAAGTCCACCTGGCTTTTGAACACAGTGAGTGGCATCGTGAATGGCCTTGACACCAAAACTTTTCATGATTTGAAAAGAGGCCATGTCCACTACAAGATTATTGTATCCAAAACTTGTTCCTCTTTCAGTTAGATAGATCTGATCTTTCTTTAAATAGTGACCTGCTTTTTTGACTATATTCTCTGTCTCTTCAGGGCTTAAAAACTGACCCTTCTTAATTTTTAAAATACTATTATTTTCGTGGCATGCCTTTGCCCCTGCCAAAATCAAATCAGTTTGACGACAAAGAAACGCTGGTACCTGAAGAACATCAACCACACTAGCAACCGCATCCGCCTGCTCAGGTAAATGAAAGTCTGTGATCACTGGTAAACCAAAATCTTTTTTTACTTTCTCGAGAATGGCCAAACCTTTTTCAATTCCAGGACCTCTATAACTATCAAAGGATGTTCGATTAGCTTTATCAAAGCTTCCTTTAAAATAAAGTTTAACCTCGTCTCCAAAAATACTTAAGTCTTCTTTAAGTTTCCCTGCAATTTCCATTGCAAGATCTTCACTTTCAAGAACACAAGGACCACTAAAGATAATCAATGGATCTTTTTTCACTGCCATAATCTCTATCCTTGTTTATTTGCTGCTTCAATAAATGATTGAAAAAGTGGGTGTGGTGAAAACGGTTTTGATTTAAACTCTGGATGATACTGACAAGCGATAAAGAAAGGATGATTCTCCAGCTCTATTACCTCTACTAAATCTAAATCTTTATTTATTCCAGATATTACCATTCCAGCTTCTTTAATTTTTGAAAGGTAAGAGTTATTCACTTCTAGCCTATGTCTATGTCTTTCAGAAATTTTTGATTCACCATAAACTTTATGTGCCAATGTGCCTTTTTGAAGTTCACAGTCGTAAGCACCAAGTCTCATGGTCCCACCTTTTGCACCTTCTTCTGACTGTCCTTCCATAAAGTGAACAACAAGGTCTCCATCATTACCAAACTCCTGACTAGTTGCTGCCTTAATTTCTGCAACATTTCTTGCAAACTCAATAAGGGCAAGCTGAAGTCCTAAGCATATTCCAAAAAATGGTATATTATTTTCTCTTGCATACTTTATAGCGTTGATTTTTCCTTCTGTTCCCCTATGACCAAAACCACCTGGAACAAGAATTCCCTGAACTTCTCCAAGCAGATCCTTTAGCTTCGATTTATCTTCTAAGTCTTCACTGTCAATATAAACAGGAGAAAGCTCAACTTGATTGGCAATTGAGCCGTGATTGAGAGCTTCATCAAGAGATTTATAAGATTCAATGAGTTCTGTATACTTACCAACAATTCCTATTTTGACTTTCTTAGTTGGGTTATCAATATTGTGTACAACTTTCTCCAGTTCTTTTATTTTTGGAGCCGTTGTCCACATTCCAAGAAGCTCAGTCACTTTTGTATCGAGTCCCTGTCTATTAAAGTTTAAAGGAACTTTATATATTGAATCTAAATCGATCGAACTGAAAACATTCTGTTTTGGAACATTACAAAAGAGAGAGATCTTATCAATAATACTTTGTTCAATTTCACGATCACTTCTACAAATAATTAAGTTTGGATAAAGTCCAATACTTCTTAATTCTTTCACTGAATGTTGGGCCGGCTTTGATTTTAACTCTCCAGCCGCTGCCATATAAGGAAGTAATACTAAATGAATAAAAAGAACGTTTTCTTGTCCAACATCTTGGCGAAATTGCCTAATGGCTTCAAGGAAAGGAAGTGATTCAATATCACCAACAGTTCCTCCAATTTCACCAAGCAAAAGTTCACAATCTTCTGCTGCAATTTCAATTCGTCTCTTTATTTCATTCGTCACGTGAGGAACTACTTGAACAGTCTTTCCTAAGTATTTTCCTTCTCTCTCATTCTCAATAACTTGTAAGTAAACTTGTCCGGTCGTAAAGTTTGATTTTTTTGAAAGTGTTAAAGAAGTGAACCTTTCATAATGGCCAAGATCTAGATCTGTTTCAGCACCATCGTCAGTAACAAAAACTTCTCCATGTTGAGTAGGACTCATGGTCCCTGGATCAACATTGATATAAGGATCCATTTTGAGCATATTTATCTTTATTCCTCTTCTTTCTAAAAGAGCAGCTATCGCTGCAGAAGCAAGGCCTTTACCAAGAGAACTCGCAACCCCACCCGTTATAAAAATATACTTCTTTTGTGACTTTTGCTTACTCATGATTTCTCCTAAAAAGGTCTTCTAACTTACCTATATCTTCTGGAGCGTCAACTCCAATAAATTGCTTCTTTGTTTTGACTGCACCAATTGTCATTTGATTTTCTAAGGCCCTCAATTGTTCTAAGCACTCAATTTTTTCATATGGTGAAGGTTCACTATTAAAAAACTTTGTTAATGAATCTGGCCTAAAGGAATATACACCCACATGTAAGAACCACTCTTTTAAAGAGCTATTCTCTCTCTCATATGGAATCGGGCTTCTACTAAAATATAAGCACTGCCCTGTTTTTTCTACCCACAAGGCCTTTACTTTATTTGGATCATTAAGACCTTCTCTATCTTTTCGAGGATGTACCAAGGTAACAAGATCAAAATCAGAATTTAAATGATAATTTGCAATTTCAAGTAAGTCTTTCTCATCCATCAAAGGTTCATCACCTTGGACATTAATAATAAGATCGAAATTCTTATCTTTTAAGTGTCGCTCCCAAGCGAGGTAAACTCTTTCCGTTCCAGAGACCACATCGTCATCGACTCTTAAAACTCTTCCACCAAAAGACTTTACTTCTTTTTCAATTTCATCAGAGTCTGTAACGATATAAGTTTCAAATTTGGGGGCAGTTTGCTGATCTAAGTTTTCGGCCTTAGCACAATTTTGGAACACCCACTCAACCATAGATTTATTTAAAATTTTAGCAAGCGGCTTTCCGGGAAATCTTGTAGACGCAAATCGGGAAGGTATTAAAACCAAAACCCTTTTTTGATGCTCTATGTTCGCCTCCGAAAATAAAATCAGAGAAGAATTTAGCACTTCTAAATGTTTATGGAAAGATATGATATAATTGAGATCATGAAGTTAACCATTGCAATACTGCTTTTATCTACTCATTTACAACTCGTAGCACAAGACTACAAACGTAATGTCATAACTGATCCAAGCATATCAAGAAGATGCGACGCATTATTATCTCAAAGAAACCTTAAAATTGAGCACAAACAAAAGCTTCAGTCTCTTATTCTTAGAAATGAAAAACTTCAAAGCATAACTCCACCTGCAAAAATCACTCTCAAAAAGAAGTTAACCCGCAATAAAGCAGGTCTTAAGCACGAATTACAGCTTACTTTGCTGAAAATTAAAAATCAGGAAGAAAACCTCATCAGAAAAGGTTGCCCAGGTATTAATCTGTAGCTTCATTAAACCTTGTCAGTCTATCGGCCATTCTTTATCATTTTAGAACACACACAACGTTAAAAAGTAGAGAGTACATTGAAACAAATCATTATTTTGATTGCACTGATTCTAATGAGTCAGTCGAAGGCCCAAACACAAGGCTCCTACATTCAAGGAACTGATCGTTTTGCTCCAAAAGATAATTACAAATCACTAAGCTTAAATTACTCCATCGAGCAGGCCCTAAGAAAAAACTTTGATGAAAAATCTCGTCAATTTCAATCTGATATTCTTGATTTAAATTGGAGTGATACTAAAGATGATTTCTGGATGCCTAAAATTCAACTCACGTTATCAAGTGGAGAGCAAAGAGTTGGCCGGCTAAGAAGAGGAAGTAAGACAACAAATGGTGCTGACCGCCTGCCAGGTGGTTATCTCGCTTTAAGTCTCGGTGAGTATACATTATTTAATTGGGGAAAAGACTATCTTGCTTACCTTAATGAAAAAGAAGCATATCGTAGAGATAGTGACTCCATAAAAGAAAAAAGAAGAGAACTCAAACACCTAATCGTAAGCAAATACTTTCAGCTTTACTATTATAATAGAGTCCTTAGTATTAATAAGACATATCTTAGGCATGCTTCATTTGTTTATCGTTTAAATAGAGAAAAGGTTACTCAAAAAAAAATCTCACGACAAGAATACTATCAGTCTAGGTCTCAATATTTAAAAGCTCAAAATATTTATCATGAAGCTAAAAATAACTTAAAAGTAGCCAATGAAGAAATGGCAAACCTATTAGATGACCCTTCCGGTACTCAATATATTTTAGCCGACGAACTTAATTATAAGAAAGTCAAAATCACAAAGTATGAAGCCAGCACAATGGCAAAAGAATCCAATCCAGGTATTCTTGATGCTAAAGCGAATGTGGCCATTGCAAAAAGAGAATATGAGATCACAGTTAAAAACAATCTCCCTCTACCAAAATTCTCTATTAACCTTGGGGCTTACCAAAGAACTTTTGGTCAAAATGTTAACTCTACAACCTACTCTACTCGTGCGGGAAATAGCGACCTCGATATTGTGGCAACTGTAAATGCAACATGGAGTATAACTGGAAGCGGTGGACTTTTTAATAAGAGGACAACAAATAGAGGCCACATTGAAAAGCAGTTATTTTTTAACAAGCTTGCTCAGTCTCAACATACTACCGAATCTAATGTTGAACTAAGACTTAAGAACTTAAAGCATTTTGAAAATCAAATAACAATTCTTGAAGCAAGAAATGTTACCTTACAGAAAACATTTGATGTGGTGCTGGAAAATTATCTTAATAAAAAAACTCGCTACTTAGATTTTGAAAATACTTTAGAAGATCTAATTGATTCAGACATAGAATTCGAAAAGTTTCGCTTTCTCCATGTGAACGAAAAAGTAGAGCTTGCAAAAGAAATAGGTATTGAAGATTTCCCAGGAGAAAATTTTGAATCTCTTGGAAAGTCAGTCACTGGAGATAATTCATGAAAAACTTACTACAATACTTTATGTTAATCTCCCTTTTATCAACTCCTACTTACTCACAACCTATGGGTGATATTTCTGAAAGTGATCTTGAAGAAATTGAAAGCTTAAAATCAGAAGCAAATATTAGAAGAAGAGACCTTGATACAGGTATCGAGATGAGTGATTACAATACTTCAAGTGATCAAAACCGAGCCTCGCTACTCTATCACATCAATCATGATGCGAGCTCCATCACTGGTGTTACAACATTTGAATTTAATTATGCTCATCGCTTTGAAGAATATTGGTTAGAACTCACGGCCGCAAAAACAACCGCAAAGTTTAATGAAATTACAAAAAGAAATACAGAATACAGTATCTACGGGGATGAACTTAGTGAGCAGTCTGAAGATCTCACAACGATTGGGGCAGGCTTCGGTCTTAGAAACAATTGGATTCAAAACCTCATTCCATCGCCAAAGATTTTTTCAACTACCACAGCCTTTCTTACTTACAACCAATTTAAAGAAAACTTTCTCTCCCAATCATTTAGCGGCCCAGGCCTTAAAGCAGACTTTGGGATTCATCGTCGCTCATCCGACAGCATGCACTACGGTGGGAAAATGAGTTATAACTTGGCGCAAGTAAAACGAAAGGCGTCATTCGATGGTGAAACTTCTTCATCTCGCTCGCTACTTCTCTCTTGGCTAAGCTTTGCTTTTGATATAAGTTTCTACTTCTAGATAATATAAGGAGTAACTAATGATCCCACGTTATGACCGCCCAGAACTCTCACAAATATGGACCGAACAAGGACGCTATGAAGCATTTCTAGATGTTGAGCTCGCCATTCTCAAAGCACTTGAAGGAGACAAAGTTCCTGTTGGTGTTGCGGAAAATATTCGAAAAAAGTCCAAAGTTAACGTGGATAGAATTAACGAGATTGAAAAGACCACCCGTCATGATGTTATCGCCTTTTGTACCAGTATTACCGAGAACCTAACCGCTGAAGAAGGTAAGTATTTTCATTTTGGGGTTACCTCAAGTGACATCATTGACTCGGCCATGACCCTTCAACTGAAACACTCTTTAGACCTTATCTTTCCTGCTTTTAAGAGACTCTTAAATGAACTCCATAGTAGAGCTGTGGAAATGAAAGACATCGCTACCATGGGACGAAGTCACGGAATGTACGCGGAACCAATGAGCTTCGGCCAAAAACTTCTTGGCCATTACAATGAATTTGCAAGACGCTATCAAGACCTTGTCGAGTTTTATAACGAAGAACTTACTATTCAATTCTCAGGAGCTGTTGGAAACTACACCATCTTAACTCCAGAGCTTGAGCAAAAAGCTGCTGACTCACTTCAATTAAAAGTTGAACCACTAAGCACTCAAGTTATCCCTAGGGATAGAGTTGCCAAGCTTGTTAATATCAACGCTCTCTGTGCCGCCGCCATAGAAAGATTATGTGTTGAGATTAGACACTTACATCATTCAGATATTGCGGAACTTCACGAAGGCTTTAAAAAAGGTCAGAAAGGATCTTCTACCATGCCTCATAAGAAGAACCCTATCTCTGGCGAGAATCTTACGGGTATGGCAAGAATGCTAAAGTCTCATGTCTCTATTGCCCTTGAAAATATTGTTCTCTGGCATGAAAGAGATATCAGTCACAGCTCTACCGAAAGAATGTACTTACCAGATAATTTAGGAGTCCTTCTCTACTCTTTAGATCGACTGGCCGATACAGTGAGAGATCTCGTTTTTCACAATGAGGTTATTGAACAAAAAGTAAAAAATCAAAACTCATACTTAAGCAGCTACTATCTTCATAAACTGATTGAACTCACAGATGTAAAAAGAGAAGAACTTTACTACTGGGTTCAAGAAGCCTCTTTTGCTGGCGGACAAACCAATGATCCAAAGGCCATCAGAGAGAAAATCATAAGCCTGAGTAAAGAAGCCGGTTATGAACTTGATCTTCCTGTTCCAACATTCGAAGAAATTAAAAATATTTTCTTAAAACACTCAGATTCTGTATTTTCACGCTCGCTAAAAATCTATCCTTTGGTAGAATAAGAGAATGAAAATCTTTCTCTTATCTCTACTCTGCACTAGTACTTTTGCCTTAACGGCGGAGGACTTTACTTGGGAGCTAAAAGAGGAAAGAGAAAATATCAAAGTTTTTAGTGCCAAAGTTCATGAACAAACAGGAATTGTTCCTATTAAGGCCCAAACAATTCTCAACTACTCTGCTGAAAAAATTCTTACCGTTATTGCAGACACTAAGAGAAAGAAAGAATGGGTTCCTAAACTTCTTGTAGGTAAAGTCATCGAAGAAACAAGTGAGTATGATCGAATAGAATATGCTCTTTACGATAGCCCTTGGCCTTTCTATGACCGTGCTTTCATTATTTCAACAAATGGTATTCACAATAAAAAAGAAAAAAGTATTTTAATTGAAATCAAATCTGTTGAACATAAAGACTATCCACTAAACCCAGACTACGTACGTGGAAACACTCATATGGGCAATGTTTATATTCGCTACATCGGACCAAATAAATCATTTTTTCAAGTAACACTTCTTACAGACTTCAAAGGAAATATTCCAACATGGATCGTTAATATGGTTCAGGCCAAATGGCCATATAAGATGTTTGCCAATCTAACAAAACAGTTGGCCAAAAAAGATATTGTCGTCCTTGAGAAATATAAAAAATTAAAATTTCTAGATTAAATCTTGTAGATCTTTCTTTTCTTTAATTGCTGTCACTATATCTTTTACTTTTTGAGAGTCACTCTTTGGTAATACAACAGTAACATTATCATTTGATATCACAATCATGTCATTCACATTTACCAAACCAACAAACTTCTTTGGGGCAAAGACAATATTATTCTTAGAGTTTTGAAAGTAAAAATCTCTCTCACCAATAATTACATTATTTTCTTTCTTTTCAACTACTGACTCAAGAGCATCCCAGCTTCCTAAATCATTCCAGTCAAAATCAGCAGGAGTCACCAATACTTCAGAGCTTTTTTCCATAATGGCATAATCAATACTCTCCGCAGGAATTTTGCCATATACCTCTGATGTTTTTGCAAAGTCACCAATTGATTCTTTTAATTCACTAAAGTGAGTAAATATATCAGGAGCATGTTTTGAAAACTCTTCGACTAAAGTCTTAATAGTTGAAACAAACATCCCTGCATTCCACAGGTACTCCCCTGTTTTTAAATATTCTGTTGCTACTTCCTTATTTGGCTTTTCTTTAAAGGCCTCAACACAAAAAGTATTTTCAGAAGCTTCACTACCCCTATGAATATATCCATAACCAGTGTGAGAAAAATTTGGCTTAATTCCAATTGTTACAATCTTTGATTGTTTAACCGCTGCTTGAGAAGCACGTCTCAATGACTCTTGAAAACCCTTTTCATTTAAAATCACATGATCTGAAGGAACAATGGCCATTACATCATTTTCACTTGCACCCTTTGCTAATAAGTGGGCCATGGCCAATAAGATACATGGAGCTGTATTTCTTCCACTAGGTTCAAAGACAAGGCCGTCCTCAGCAATAGCGCCGTTAGAACATTCACTAGCGAGCCCTTCCTGTTCTTTTACTGTAACCACATATCTTTTATCTTTTGATACTAATGAATCGAAGCGATTTAATGTAGTCGTTAATAGAGAATCCTTACCAACTAATGATAAATATTGCTTCGGTCTTTTAGAATAAGACTCAGGCCAAAACCGTGTCCCTTGTCCACCGGCCATAACAACAGCATATAAATGAGATTCAATCATAGTCTTTTCCTTTGAATTTATAATGATTGTATCAAGCTTGAATTACTTATTCAAAACGAACAAGTACATAATCCTGACCTTGGAAAAGAGAATTTTCCTTGGCAACATATTCCTTTGCTTCAGTAATAGTTCCAAAGACCCCTAGAGATACTCTGTACCATACCCCTCTTCCAGGAATATCAACTCCATTAATAATAGGAATATATCCTCTATACTTAAAACCTGCAGCAAATTCTTCTGCTTCTTTTAGACTTCTATGACTTCCAAGCTGAATTGTATACTTACCTGAGTAAGTGTCACTAGATGTTAATGAAGTATTCTGGTCATTATCACTAGGAGCCTGATCATTTAACGATGTAGCTGGCTCGATTGGTCTAGTCTCGCTCACAGGTTCATTTTTTTTTTCTTGAGGAGCTGCTGATTCTTCTACCGGTGCTTTTTCTGCACTTCCTTCTTGATTTAACTCTTGATTGATTCTCTCTTCTAACCTTTTTTGGAAGTCTTCTTGATTAACTTCAAGCTTTCCTTCCTTATTTTGGTCAGTAATCTTCTGAACACTCTCTTCTTTCTTACTAAGGATATCCACATTTTGACGATCAATTGGCATGAAGCCTTGATCCGTAAAAGTGTACCCTTTCCCTAGCTTAAAGCCGAATACAAAGGCCGTTGAGGAAATCAGAATCATAAAAATAAAAATTAGTGCTACTTCTTTTTTAGCAAAGACGTAAAGCTTTGTTTTCTCATCCATATTATTATTCTAATGGCATTTTTTAGAAGTGCAAAACTTTTTACTTAGGAAAATTTGGTCAGTCATTTCATCTGTGAAATATCTAACTCATTTAGTCGACTTTATTCGCTATTAAAACCAATATCTGCTCAAGAAAGGAGGTCCTATGCGACTAATCAAAGCGAAAAAGGTAATCAAAGACAATAAAGGCCAAGGAATTATGGAGTATCTCATTCTCAGCAGTCTAATTGGTATATTTGCCCTTATGACAGTCAAGGAGTTCGGACAGGTCATCAACAAGAGAATCTCGAATATGAAGGAAAAGGTCGTTAAAGAGATAAAGTAATGAGCTTATTAAAGTATGTATTTTCTATTTCTCTCCTATTCATGGTTTTTCAACAATCCGTAAATTTCTATGAATATGTCTCTTGTTTACAAAAAGAGAGGCTGATTGAAACAGAACTACTTACTAAATTAATCTCAACAGATAAAAGCGAACTCGTCTTAAAAGGTTTTTGTCATTCTAAGGTCAGTGCCAAGAAACACAAAGATGAAGATAAGGATACTCATGTTATTAGCATCTATAAAGATTTTCGCCTTTTTAAAAAGTACAGCTACTAAAAATGATGGAAGTTTAGCGGGGCTTGGAATAACGTTTGTTCTTATTCTATTCGCCTTTACTATAATCCTCTGCCATCAGGGACTACTCATACACAAAGAAAATAAAGTCCGTAGGCATACTTACCTTTGTTTAAAAAGCATAGAAAAGCTTTATAAAGATACAGATAAAAAGATTGATCTCTTAAATAAAACTATCTTAGTGGCAAAACCTTTTCTCTTAACTCCAATGGTGAAAGTTGCGAGAGTGACAATTAAAGTCTCAAAGCTCTCGCAAAATGCCATCCTCTATTATTTTTTGAGTAAGAATTTCTTTTTGGAAGGGTGTGACTTGAAGTTCTCGATTCGTGGCTTACTTAAGTTTCCTTATAAGACCCTGAAGAAGCTTACTTTAAAGCGAGAGAATGATCTGGCCATTAAAAGGAGTAAAAAGTGGACAACAAAAATTTTCACAAACAGCACTCTTATAAAGAGGGCCTTCAAGCTAAATGTAAAAATAGAATATGTAAAAGGAGATCTTATTTTTTCACACGAAGAGGAGAAATTACTCTCGAGTGTACTCTCTGGCTTACCATCTTCCTTAGTATCACTCTATGGCAGTTCAAAATAACAAAGGTATTTTATGAAAGCTACTCAACCGAAACAAGAGAATTTATCAGTCATTGGAAATAACTCACTCTTTAACGAAAACAAAGCTCTTGATAAGATAAAGTTAGCGAAGCTAATTGTTTTCTTTATATTATCCAATATTCTGTCATACCAAATATCTCTTTATCTCAACAGTACAGACATCAAACCCATCAAGAAAACACAATACTCTCCAAAGGTTGGTTATAAGAGGGTCACAATCAATGCTCGTATCTATATTCCACTTGAGAGCCCTAGTGGTTCCAAAGTGAATATCATTTCAAAGAGCCAAGTGATCATTAGAGAGGCTTACCTTATCGAGCTTAGCAAAATCGAAGATATGAGTAGCTCAAACTATTATCAGGTAACACTAGAGGTTTCAGAAAAACTTCTTTCAAAGTTATTTGAAAAAGAAGAGACATTTAAGATATTTCCAATGGTGTTAAGTCACTCAAAAATAAACAATACAAAACCTCAGGAGACTTCAAATGAAATTATTTTTTAGCTTTTTACTTCTATCAACAATCCAAGCAAGGCCAATCATAAAAATTGATTACCTATCAAGCCAGACTGATAATAAAGTTTTTCTAGAAAAGCATATTCGTGAACAGTACCAAGTTCCTGAAAAATTTATTCAGTGGAATAGAGTTTCAGAATGCTCAGCTGGTGACACAACGAGTGTTCTTCACTTATGCCTTAAAGATGAAATCCAAGTTCTTAATATGAAACCTGTATTACTAGAAAAAATGATTAGCGGGTACTTAAACTAAAAAAAGCCCACGTCTGTGAGCTTATATATAAGGATAACTATGTTTAAAAATTACTTATCAGGGTGGATAGCAAACTTAGGAGTTGAACCCTTAGTGTTATTTGCTGCCTTTCTTCTTTTACCCATTTTAGTTTTTTTAGCGTTTCTTTTGTTTCTTGTAACTCTAGTATTTGAAACCATTTTATATCTCCTCAATCACTTCAAAAAGTCATTTTCTTTTCTTATCACGATAACTAAGCAGTCATATCTACCTATTAATAGGACATTTGTCAAAACCATCCTTATGGCTTTTATCATAAGTATTGGAAAACCCGTTGCAAAAAGTCCTAAAATGACAGACATAGTCATCGGTAGAGGTGAAGTATTCAAGCTTAAAATCCCTCCCCCAGGAAAGTACATCATTGGGAATAAGGAGGTCATCAGTAGTAAGTACCGAAAACGAGAGAGCACTCTCTTATTAAAAGGCAAAATGTTGGGATATAGCCAAGTTCAAGTTTTTACAAAAGGGAGGCCAGAGGAAAGCTTCAATGTCTACATTATCTCAAAAAGACAGCAACTGGAGATTGTAAAATTAAAGAACTCTCTCTCAAATAAGAAGCTCCTTGCACAACAAAAGAATAACTTAATACTAGAGGGGGTTATTACAAATCTTAATGATTATCTAAAAATCACATCCTTTTTAAAGAAGAAGAAATTTAAACACAATCTCCTCGTTGAAGATAAGCTTAGAAAGAAGATCTTAGCAGAAATATATTATTACTTTTTAAAAAATAATTATGATGAGACAAAATGTGAAATGGATCTCTTATATATTAATTGTTTTTATAAGAATATTGATAAACCGTTATTTCAATTGCTCAAGAAGAAGTACTCTATTAATTTTATAAGAAACTCTTCTTCTATTTCCTTAAGTCATTATCGATTGAAAATGAAAGTCATTCAACTTGAAAACAGTGACTCCCGAGAATTTAAACTTGGATTGGATAAGTTACAAGGAAGTTTGAGTTCCATCTTCAACAGTAGCGAAAGTCTCTATGAGAATAATTCAATCCTATTAAACAATAAGCATATCAGCTACTCTACACTTGCAAGGCCTGAGATAACAATTCGTGAAGACAAAGAGGTAAATATAGAGATTGGAAGTGATATCCCCTTTCAGGTAGGAAATAATCAGTCTGGCTTTCAACAACAATGGAAATTCACAGGTCTTAAATTTAAAATAAAACTTAAAAAGATTGGTGAACATTTTATTATCGATTACAACACTGAGTTCTCGAGACCTGCTGTTAATAATGTTATCTCTGGCAGTAAACAACAAAGTTCCATTTCCCTTAAAGAAGGAATCCCCACAAAAATATTCAATATTGGTTATATATCCACAGGTGATGAGATAAGCCAGCTCCCCTACCTTTCGAAAATTCCATTATTAGGAAAGTTATTTACTTCAACTGGTGGAGTAGAGACCTACAAGAAAGTCATTGCCATCATCACAATCGAAAAATGAAAGGAGCTATTATGAGAGACGAAGTCTTACAGGCACTAAAGCAAGTGAAGAGCTATTATTATGAGTATTTTAGATCAGGACAGGCTTTTGATGAGAATTCTTTTTTTCCGAAACTAGAAAAGCATTACCAGTGGCCCTTTACTCCTGAGCCAGTTAAATCTGAGTTTCAAAAATGGAAAAAAGAGCTGCATTCTTTGTATTTCATCCTGCAAATTATAGAAAACCCTGAAGTTGAGGAAATTATCTTTCATCAATTTAACTTAGCTCAAATTATTCAAAGAAACTCAAGAGAAGAGTTCGTTGACCTACCATTCTTAGATGAGGAGGAGTTTCAACACCTTCTAGAGTATTTGGCTTATATTGGTCATTGCGAATGGAACTTTCAAAAGCCATTCATCAGCTTTTCGTTAAAGTTGGATGCACATGACTTAAGATGCTCTCTAAGCCACTATTCCCTTAGCTCACAAAAAAGAAGTAAATTATTTTTAAGAACAAAGAAAAAGTCTTCAATTGATATTGAAAGTTTTTTTAATAAAAAAGAGATGGCACAATCAACCTTAAACTTTCAAGATGAAAAAAAGAATATTATTGTTGCTGGAGCAACGGGTTCTGGTAAGACGACCTTTCTTAAAGAGATGCTGAATCTCTCCAATAGGAGTGATCATTTAATGATATTAGAAGATACAGCAGAAATTAATATTAATAATAAGAATACCACATACTTACTATCTAATAACGTCTCTAATATCTCAGACCTTCTTACTTATAGTTTACGTATGCGACCCGATCAAATTGTCATAGGTGAAATTAGATCTTCAGAAGTCATACCCTACTTAATGGCCATGAACACTGGTCACGGAGGAATCTCTAGTTCAATTCATGCCAATAGCTCTATTGATTCTATTCATCGTCTAGCCTTACTCTTTCAAATCTATCATGCAAAGGAAGGTGTTTCCTATAATCAAGTGATAAAGTTGATCTGCCAGTCGCTGGATTACATTTACTTCTTAGAAAATAAAAAATGTATTGAGGTTATAAAGGTTCTGAGTTCAGAGAACGGGAACCCTGTGGTTGAGACGATTTATCGAGAGTCAGGCAAATATCAAAAACCTTTTGAGCTTCCAAATGTAATTTCTCTTCATTCATAAAAGTTACTTTATTATCTGTAAAATCGATCGGATTAAGGGAGTAAATTTGGTCAGAGAAGTTCTCCAAGTTTTGTCCTAAAAGATAAATAATATAAGAGCTTCCTCTTTTTTGAAAAGTGAGAGCAAGAAAATCACTTTCCGTATAAGGAGTATCGCTAACCAAAGTCCCTTTCCCATCAGGATTGAGAGTTGATCGAACGACCAATGGAATTTTAAGGTCTTTTATTGGACTAAGAGTTCTTGAAAATAAAACTTTTGCTCCATGAGTGGCCATTAACTCGGCCTGGTCATAGCTTAGATTTTTAAAGAAAGTAGCACCTTCCACAACACTTGGGTCACAGTTGGCGATTCCTTCCACATCAGTCCATATCTGGACTTCATCAAGCTCTAAAATATTTGCTAAAATAGTAGCACTATAATCAGAACCTTCTCGGCCTAGGGTTGTGATATCATCGTGATTATCACTTCCAATAAAGCCTTGAGCTATAAATATAAGCTTTTCATTCATTCTTTCTTTTAACTCTTTAGCATTTGAGCGACTTGCTTCAAGATCAACATTGCTCATAGTAAAGAGACTGTCTGTTTTTATAAGATCAGGACTGTAGAGTAACTCCACTGAGCTATCTTTTGATTTCAGTAGCTCATAGAATATTCGAGAGCTCCATAGCTCACCTATTGAATAAAATTTATCCATCATCTGCGGGAGGTATTGAGCTGAAGTCTTACATTCTAAAATGTAGTTTTCAAGCTTATCGATAATAGAGTTTGAAATATCAGGAGAAAGGTTTAGCTCATTTAAGATATGACGATGTCTCTTAATGAGTTTTTCTTTCACTTCAGAGAAGTCTTGGTTATTGATAATACGTTGATAGAGATTCTCTAAGTCATTTGTTGTATTGTAAGTTGCTGAGAGAATAACAAGTTTAGTATCAGGATTTTTACAAATAATGGAGTAACATCTTAAGAATGCATTAGCATCCTTAACACTACTACCTCCAAACTTTATAACAACCTTTTTACTCAAACTAATCTCTCTTTAATTTCTTATAACTCATTCTCTTAGGAGTAAGAGCTGATTCACCAAGTCTCTTACGTTTATCTTCTTCATATTCTGAAAAGTTTCCATCAAACCAAACGATTTCAGAGTTACCTTCAAATGCTAGGATATGAGTGGCCATTCGATCTAAGAAGAACCTATCGTGAGAAATAATAACGGCACAACCTGCAAAATCAACAAGGGCCTTCTCTAAGGCCTGTAAAGTATTTACATCTAGATCGTTTGTCGGCTCATCTAAAAGAAGAACATTTCCTTCTTCCTTTAGCATACAAGCAAGATGAACTCGATTTCGCTCACCACCTGAAAGCTCAGATACCTTTTTCTTTTGGTCCTCTCCTGCAAAATTATATCTTGCAATATAGGCCCTTGAATTAACAAGCTTTCCACCGAGATCAATTTGGTCTGTTCCACCTGAGACAACCTCAAAGAGAGTTTGATTTGGATCAAGCTCTCTACCTTGGTCAACATAACTTAGCTTAACAGTTTCACCAAATTTTAGATCTCCACTATCAGGCTTCTCTTGTCCCATTAGAATTTTAAAAAGTGTTGTTTTACCAGCACCGTTAGGTCCAATAATTCCAACAACGCCACCTGGAGGTAATTTAAAAGATAAGTCTTCATATAAAACCTTGTCACCGAAGGCCTTAGAAAGATGACTTGCTTCTATAACAACATCCCCTAATCTTGGTCCTGGTGGAATAAAGATTTCATTAGTTTCCGAATACTTTTCGTTATTTTCTTTAACTCTCTCTTCGTAGTTTTTAATTCTTGCCTTACTCTTTGCTTGTCTCGCCTTAGGAGAGGCCTTAATCCAATCAAGTTCTTCTTTAAGCATTTTCTGTCTTTTAGATTCACTCTTTTCTTCTTGGGCCAAACGCTTATGCTTTGTTTCAAGCCAAGTAGTGTAATTACCCTCGTAAGGAATTCCTTGTCCTCTATCCAGTTCTAAAATCCAACCTGCAACATTATCTAAAAAGTAACGATCGTGAGTTACCGCGATAACAGTTCCCTTATATTGTTGTAAATGGCGCTCTAGCCACCAAACTGTTTCTGCATCAAGATGGTTTGTTGGCTCATCTAAAAGCAAAATATCTGGCTCTTTTAAAAGTAGACGACAAAGAGCAACTCTTCTTTTTTCTCCACCTGAGAGAACTCCACACTTGGCATCTGATGGAGGACATCTTAAAGCCTCCATGGCCAAATCAAGACGACTATCAAGGTCCCAAGCGTTTGCAGCATCAAGTTTGTCTTGTAGCTTTGCTTGCTTATCAAGTAAGGCGTTCATTTCATCATCACTCATTGGATCACTAAATTTCATAGAAAGTTCATCAAATTCTTTAAGCATGGCAACGACTTCACCAGCTCCTTCTTGAACAACTTCTCGAACTGTCTTTTCAGGATCAAGAGTCGGCTCTTGTTCTAAGAAACCTACACTGTAGCCTTTTGATATGGTTGTTTCTCCAAGATGATCATCATCAAGTCCTGCCATAATTCTTAAGAGCGTAGACTTACCTGCACCATTCAATCCAAGGACGCCAATTTTTGCCCCAAAGAAGTAAGAAAGGCTTATATTTTTAAGTACATGCTTTTGCTTATATACTTTTCCAACCTTATTCATTGAGTAAATAATTTGCTTGTCGTTCGTAACGGCCATCTAGATTTCCTTTATAAAATTTGTGCTCCAAATTTATAAAAGCAACCACAGATTTACAATTAGTTAATGAGAATTGCTGCAAAGAAACTGCTAATAAAGATGAAGTAGCTAGGAATAAAGAAGATGACACCTACCGCAAACTGTAAAAAGAGCACTTTCTTTAACGCTTTGCTAAATTGTTGTTCAATCACAAACCAATACTCTTCGAAAATATCATTTTGAAAATGTGATATTGGAATAGATAAGTTCTTCCAAGAATGAATGGCGTTTTGTATTTGGAAACGATAATTGGCAAGTTCCTTTGGACAAAGCTGCTCCAGTTTTTCCACCCCACTTTCTTTTAGTGCAATACTAGGGGCCATCCCCACCTGGGAACGAAATAAAAGATTCATAAAAATAATAAGTGGGTTCTCATATTTATTAGTGAAGTTATTCAAGATTTTTTTTTGAATGGAGATGAAAAAGTAAAAACCAATTAAGTTGATGGAGAGAATGAAAGCGAGGACATGCTTATTGACTTCGACCTTTGTCACTTTATGGAAGACAAAAATAAATCCCCATATTATGACCATCATTAAAAACATCTGTAATAAAGTCTGTGATCGAGCACTTTCGAATTTTTTTTGAAATTGAATATCTTTAATCAATCCTTTTTTTATTGATCGAAATATATCTGTTACTTCACCTCCAAAGCGAAACTTTACGGCCAGTGTCTCTCTAATAATTTTTGTATATGATTTATACTCAAAGGGAATTTCCTTAATTAAATTATAATCATTAATACACATAAGGTTTGGGATTAGTGTATAAAGCCTGTCGCCAACAGATGAGAGCTTTTCAAACTTTCGAAGTAGCATTTTGTAACACGACAACCAATACTGATGGGGTACAAGAGCTACGACAAAAGTAATTATAAGCAAAGTAACGAGAACCAAATCACACCCACTATTGACGAAATATTAATAATCTGTGATTATGACAAGATGAATCAAGCACAACTAAACCAACTATCACAAGAACAACTTGTTAATCGAGTCCAGGCCCTCAAAGAGATCTGTGACACTATTAATCCATACCTCCCACTTACAGATGAGGCCGTTAAAAAGTTGGAAAGTTTCAATATTGAAATTTCAAGTGATCCCTTCCATTTAACGAATCAACTTCTTGCTTTAGTAGATAACAGCGTAGAAGAATTAGAAAAAAGAAAGAATATAAGACAATGAGCTCAGCCGTTTTAATCCCTATGCTTATTGGAGCGATTGGAATACTCCAAGGTTCCATTAATCGCCAAATGTCTAATGAGGTTGGCCTTAGCACCGCTCTCGTCTTCGGAAATGTGATCACACTAGTTATTAGTATCGTTTTTTATTATCTGGTTTACATAAGCCCGAATTCATATCCAAGTTTTTTTCTACCTCGCTCGATAACAAATAATTTTCAGTGGTGGTACTTACTTCCAGGACTATTTGGTTTTGTTATTATTACAGCTCTTCCCTACGCTATTTTTAAGCTAGGAGCTGTTCAAGTAACTCTCTTTTTAATCACTGCTCAGATTGTGACCAGTTGCTTTTGGGATGTTATTGTGGAGAAAATAACTGTTTCTCCGAATAAAATTATTGGAATTATTTTAGCGATTATGAGTGTTGCTATTTCTAGTTGGAAAAACTAAAAGTTCCCGCCACCAAGAATTTCATTTAAAGCATTAAGTGCATCTACACTTGTGAAGATACTGAAAGACTTATCTGACTGATCAATGATAATTGCCGAGCCAATTTTCTTTGAGCTCATTTCGAAAACAACATCTTTTAAAAGTGTATGTGATTCCACTGAGTAAACACTAGTGGACATGAGATCAGAAGCTAAAATATTTGTCTCTTTAGGAATATTAGTAATATCTCTCTCACTAATGATCCCTAAAACAGTGCCGTCTTCAACCACTGGAACGTGTCTTACTCCATTATCCTTCATGAGAGCACTTACTTCATCAATGGTTGATGACTTACTTGCTGTAATAGAACAAGGAGTTGAGTATTCCTCAACCTGAATATTTAAAATTTCATTTAGCTTTTCTTCACAAGATTTTTTCATAGTTCCTACTCTACAATTCTATGCTTCCACGCACGGATGTCAGTGGCAAGATAGTCATACTTCATTTCACCTAGTGTATACTGAGCAAATTCGTAATCAGTTGTATGAGTTAAACACTCAGTAGGACAAGCAACAGTACAAAGTCCACAGTAACAGCAAAGTGCTGTGTCAATTGTGTATTGCTTAAGATCAAGTCTAATAGGTGTTCCACCATCAGTTTTAAGCTTAGGTGCTTCTTTATCTCTTTTTACTGCCGTAATATAAATACAATCAACCGGACAAGCATCCGCACACTGCATACAAGAGATACAGTTATCAACATCATTGAAAAGTCTTGATCTTGAATTCTTTGGTAGCTCTTCTTTTACTTCAGGGTACTCGATCGTTACTGGCTTTACAGTAAGAACGTACTTCATTGTAATCGACATACCTTTAAAAGCTGTCGATACAGCTACCCAAATATTTCTAAACCATTTTCCAACAGTCAGATCTTCTTCGTAACGAGCTCTATTTGTATCTAAAATTGAAAGGTCATTAGTTTTCATCGATCCACCTCACCTAAAACAATATCAATACTACCAATTGCTGCAACAAAGTCCGCAATCATCATACCTGGAGCCATCTCTGGCAGCATAGATACATGAGTATAACATGAAGACTTAACTTTCATTCTATATGGAGTTTTACCGCCATCTGAGATTAAATGGTAACCAAGCTCACCTCTAGGGCATTCTGTTCTCATATAAACTTCACCAGCAGGAACTTTCAATACCTTAGGCACTTTACCCATTATAGAACCTTCTTCAATACCATCTAGACACTGACGAAGAATCTTAATTGATTCATGCATTTCTAACATTCTTACGTAATAACGATCCCAACAATCTCCGACTTGACCTTTTAAGCCTTCACCTTTGATAACATCAAAATCTAATTCTTTATAAAGCCCATATGGTCTTTCTTTTCTTAGATCCCAATCAACTCCACTACCTCTTAGTACTGGACCAGTTGCTCCATACTCGTAAGCCATTTCTTTAGAAACAACACCAACGTTTGCAGTTCTTGAAATAAATATTTTATTCTCACCAACGAGAGCGTGATATTTCTTTAGATTCTCTTCCATCTTATCGCAGAAGGCTTCAATTCTTTTTAATTGATCATCATTAACATCGTTCCAAACTCCTCCTAACCAAATGTAGTTATAAAGTAGTCTGGCACCACTAAGCTCTTCGAAAATTCTAAGAATATCTTCTCTGTCTTGGAAGGCATATAAGAATGGAGAAAAAGCTCCAAGGTCAATGGCATAAGTTCCAAAGAACATTAAATGAGAAGCTATTCTTTGCAGCTCACCAATCATCACTCTAAGATACTCAGCTCTTTTAGGAACTTCAGTTCCGAGCATTTTCTCAACAGTAAGGGCATAACCCCACTCCATACTCATAGAAGCAAGATAGTCCATACGATCAACAAAAGGAATGACTCCTCTATAATCGATATGCTCAACGTGCTTTTCAAAACATCTATGAAGGTAACCTAAATGAGGAATCGCTTGTGCAATGATTTCACTATCTGTTTTTATTTCAACTCTTAAAACTCCGTGAGTTGCAGGGTGCTGTGGCCCCATATTCAGAGTCAAAAGATCCGATTTTATTTTTTCTTGTCCAGTGTATGGTTTTCCGTTGATTTCAATCATCTTTAATAAACCTTATTGAGCAGATTCTGGTTCTTCTTGTTTCCAACTATAAGCAACTTTCTTCTCGTCACCCATTTTCTCCATAATCTCTTTGAAGAAATTGTGATCAGCTTTGTTAACTTTTTCAGGTGGATCAACAACCATATCGTTATAAACTTCTTGTACTTTATAATCTTTTCTTAATGGATATCCTTCCCAGTCGTCAGGACAAAGAATTCTTCTCATGTCAGGGTGATTTGTAAACACAACTCCAAGCATGTCGTAAGTTTCTCTTTCAAGAAAGTTAGCAGACTTCCAAACAGAACAAACAGAATCTATGGCAACGGTTGCTTCAGAGCTCGTTTTAGGAAGCTTGGCCTTAATAATAACTTCTGAGTTTTTAGTGAATGAAGCAATGATATAAGAAACCTCAATACGATCTTCGTAATCAGTTCCAGTTACACACTGAAGAACATTCATATCATAATCAGAGTTTTTTAAGTTTTTACAAACTTCTAAAATTGATGAAGCTTCTACAAAGATTAAGTTATCTCCAACTTCTGCTTCAACAACACAAGCATTTGCTCCACTTACTTTAGAGTTGATAAAATCAGCAATTTCTTTATGCATTTTTCACCCACTTATTTTTAAGAAGTCTTTCATTTGCAATTTTCTTTTGAAGAGTCATGATTCCTTCGATAAGTGCTTCTGGTCTTGGAGGACATCCAGGAACATAAACATCAACAGGAACGATTTCGTCTACACCCTTAAGAACATGATAACCATGTTGCCAGTAAGGGCCGCCTTTATTTGCACATGACCCCATAGAGATTACATACTTTGGTTCGGCCATTTGCTCATAGAGTGTATTAATTCGAGTTGCCATTTTCAGTGTAACTGTTCCAGCAACAATCATTAAATCTGCTCGACGAGGAGTGGCCATAAAAGCTCCACAACCAAATCTTTCTAAATCGTACTTTGCAGCACCTGTTGCCATCATCTCGATTGCACAACAAGCCAGACCAAAAGTCATTGGCCACAAAGAGTTCTTCCGACCCCAATTAAGGAAGTCATCTACCTTCATCAATACAACGCTATCTTGCATTAAATAGACCCTTTTAAAGTGATAAAATAATGTCTTAAATTTACCTATGAAGGCTTTCTAAGTCAACGGAACAAGGCTGTTTTTCAATAAAACATTCTATGCTTGTAGAAGTAATTTTAGAAATTAAACGGTGTGCTAGAACATCTATTTTTGAAAGAATCATTCATTTTGGCAAAAAGCATTACTTGAGAATTTTGCTCGTATTGTCCATCTGAAGCAGGGCTACGGGAAATACGCTCTTTCATCAAGGCCAAACGTTTTTTATCGTTTTCACATACCTTGCTCATGATGCTTTCGTATTCTTGAACAGCGGCCATTGGATAAGGAAGACCATATGCACTACTGATAAAGAGTGCACTTTCATTACTGGCATGAGTCAAACTCGGACCATGGTCGTGACTGTGGCCAGACATTTTCTTTTGAAATTCCTGAAAGTAATTACCCATTTTATAGAATTCTTTACGCCCAAGATGACGACTCAATTTACCGGTCTCTGGGTCTACAACTCGAGAACAATTTGTTTGCGAGTGGACTTTTACTGGAAAAAGTTCTGTTAAGACTTTGCACTCAACGAGGTAAGCATCAACTTCACCACCAGTACCTTCTACTGTAGACTTAACAAAATCCGGTAGTGAGAAATTTACTTGATAAGGGTTAAAAGCTTTTCTAAATGTGTAGTGAGTAAGTTCATGAGCAAGGTCTAGAGTGGCATTCATCACTGTTAAGTTCTTATTTAAATAAACAGTACTTTTTGATTCCATAACCACTTGATCAGGTCTACTAGGAGAAAACTTTCTTATGAGAGTTGTATCAGTTAATGAGCCGTTACCAACTTTAATTATATCTGAAAGAGTTTCCCCATATTTTGCAGCTTTCTTTTTTGCTTTTAAAAGTATTGCTTTACCTGTTTTACTTTTTGATAGAAATTTAATGATTTCTTTAAGAGATTCTTCTTCTGTCGAAGCAATCTTAGTCCACTTTTCATTGTAACTATAAGTCCTATCAGTAAATAACGTTTGCTCTTTACGAACAAACATTTTTGCTTGAAGAGAATTGATTAAAATAAAAAAAGTGATTAGGCCCAAAAGTCTCATAGAGACTTTTCGTCATATGAAAGCTAACTATTTAAATTAGTTGAGGATTCTTAGCTTAAAGGTAAAATATTCCTAGAAGCGGGCCTGTCTATAGCGAAAGAATTTTGACTCTTTTGTTCGGAAATCCTCTACGAACGATCTGTTACGAGTATTTTTCCCAATAAGGACTTCATAACTTCTAAAAATGCGAGCAATCTCTGAGCGTTTTACTTTGATTAAAAAAGCACACGTTGCTCCTTCACGATACTTCACATGTTCAGGTAATGGAGGATAAAGTCTTTCTTCCCAATATGTTTCAACGATACTAGTCTTTCGAAAATTTTTCATGGCCAGAGTTTCACCTGACTCTTTTAAAAGTGTTTTAATATTTTCTGGTGACCCAATGGTTGCAAACTCATAAGCTTCTTGAACAATTTTTTCTCGACCATAGGCCTTTAGTAAATTACAGGCAATCTTTCTGCTAATCTTTGGGGCAGTTTCAAAAGCAAAGTAGTAATAATTTGGATCGGAAATTTCTGATCCAATTTTTTGCGGTTTGGTAACCCATAGAGGAAATCCTTCATGCGAAGAGTCAGTTATTTTATAATCCTTGATCTCTCTTTTTTGAAAAATAAAGGCAGCATTTTTTGGATTACTTGAGCATCCCACTAAGATGCACAACGAAAAGAAAATGATCAATGATTTAATATACATAGCTAAATTATGAACCTCTAATGAATATTGTCAAAGTAATTTAACTATAAATTCTTCTTATTTTTCTTGAATAACTCACCTATAGCCCTTAAAAAGTAAGTAATAATTAATTTCGAAATAAGGAGAATAAATTATGGAACACAAATTACCAGAATTACCATGGTCGAATGACGCTCTTGCTCCACATATCTCACCAGAGACTCTTGAGTATCACTATGGAAAACACCATGCAGCTTACGTTACAAAACTAAATGCTGGTATTAAAGGAACAGAATTTGAAAATTCTACTCTTGAAGAAATTGTTATGAAAGCCTCAGGCGGATTATTTAATAATGCGGCACAAGTTTGGAATCATACTTTTTACTGGAACGGTTTAGCACCAAAAGCTGGTGGACCTGCGACAGGAGCTATCGCTGATGCCATTAATGGAAAATGGGGATCATTTGATAAGTTTAAAGAAGAATTTACAAATTCAGCAGCAACAAACTTTGCTTCTGGATGGACTTGGCTAGTTAAAGACTCTTCAGGAAATCTTGAGATTCTAAACACTGATGATGCTGATACAGCAATGAAGCATGGTAAAACTGCTCTTCTAACAATTGATGTTTGGGAACACGCTTACTATGTTGATTACAGAAACGCTCGTCCTAAGTATATCGAAGCATTCTGGAATCTTGTTAACTGGGACTTTGTTAACAAAAACTTTGCTTAATTATTTTTTAAATTTTAAATTAAAGAGGGCTCCGAAAGGAGCCTTTTTTTTAAATAATGACTCTTAAAACTTCTTCTATATCAGTTAGGCCACTAGCAATTTTCTTTGCCCCGTGAATATTCATCGGTGTATATTTTCCTTGCATGGCCTTTATCAAGTCTACAAGTTCAACTTTCTTATTTATGATGGCCCTTAAAGAATCATTCATCACAACCAATTCATAAATTGATAAGCGGCCTTTATAACCAGTATCTTTGCAGTCAGTACAACCAACTGGCGAGTAAGTATGTTCAGGCATTTTTACTTTATAAGGAGCACAAAGAGTTTTCCATAAGTGCTCAGAGGTCTTTTCTTTCTTCTTACAATAGGGGCATAAGACACGAACAAGCCTTTGGGCCATAACACCTTTTAAAGAAGCATTAATTAAATGAGGGGCTACACCTAAGTCTACAAGTCTTGTAATAGAAGAAAGAGCATCGTTGGTATGAAGTGTAGAAAAAACCATATGCCCTGTAAGTGAGGCTTGAATCGCCATTTCTGAAGTATCTTTATCTCGAATCTCTCCTACCATAATAACGTCAGGGTCTTGTCTCATAAAAGATCGAATGGCCTCAGCAAATGTTAAGTCGATACTATGATTGATTTGCATTTGATTAAAGTTATCATTGATGATTTCAACAGGATCTTCAGCGGTACAAATATTAACATCTGGCTTTGCAATTTCTTTCAAAGAAGCGTGAAGTGTTGTTGATTTACCTGAACCAGTTGGACCAGTGACTAAAACCATTCCATAACTTTGCCCAATTATATTCTTCCATGTTTCTAAATCTTTTCCTTCAAAACCTACAGCTTGGAGATCACTATCGGCCATTTTTGGATCAAAAATTCTCATCACAAGTTTTTCGCCATAATGAGTTGGAATAGTAGATGATCTAATTTCAACAACTCGATCTCCTTCTAAACTTCTCTTAATTCTTCCATCTTGCGGTTTTCTTTTTTCATCAACCTTCATATCAGAAAGAATCTTCAAACGACTCAACACACTTAAGAAAATTTCTCCTTCAAAGCGATAGACATCACGAAGACGTCCATCAACACGAAAGCGAACTTTCCCCTGTCCGCTCTTAGGTTCAAGGTGAATATCTGTTGCTCTTTCATCGTAAGCAAATTGAAAAAGCCAATCCACAATTCCTGAGATTCCAGATTCGTCTCTTGCATTAATTAACTGATTTTTTTGACCTAATAATTTGTCTATATCTTGCTTTCTTCCATCATCATCTGAACCAAGACTTCGACCTAGATTTTTAATAGCTTTTTGAACAGTATAAAAATCTTCCATACTTGTATTTATGGCAGCAGGGTTAGACACTACGACTTTAACTTTCTTCTTAATTGAGCGTTCAACTTCCCCTATCCAATCAAGCCAGAAAGGTTCACAAGTCGCAAAAGTTACTGCCTCGTCTTCAATTAATACAGGAAGGACTCCTAATCTTTTAACGTAAGCTTTTGGTAGAAGCTTTGTTACTTTTTCAATATCAATTTTCATGGGATCAATGTGATAGTAATCCATTTGAATAAATGTGGCATAACATCGAGTGACACCTTCAAGGTCAATTGTCACAGCGGGATTTCTTCTATCCTTTATATTGCTTTCATAGAGTGTAATGAGTGGATGTTTCTTACTTAGAATACCTTTTTTCTTAATGGACTCTCTTTCAATCTCGTTAATAAATTGAGCTTCATAAAAAAGATCGAGAACTTCTTCTAGCGAAACTTTTCGACTCATTTTATTAAAATTTACTTTTAAGGCCATCTTTCCTCCATCTGTCTTATCGGATTTTCACGGAGAAATGTTAAAATGAACGGAATAACAGAGCCATTTAGTCGGCGACAATGTTTTGATACACCTTCTTGGCTAAAATAGTTTTGCCAAAGAAGGTCATGTGACCGAAATCACCTCCAAAACTATCTTGAAAGACTTCATCATATGACTTCTCATTCAGTGCTTGTAGAAATGTGTTTTTATTCGAAATCACTTTAAAGTCGTCAAAATTAGTGGATTCAAAAATCTTAGTAGAACGTAACGGATACTGGGAAATGATAACCTTTACACCCTTAGATTTCAGATAATTTGAAACATAGAGAATATTGCTCAAAGTCTTGGGAGAGAATTGATTTTTATCAAATGTTGAGATCAAATCATCAAGCTTCATTTTATTGGCTTTACCATAGTTAAACTTTTTCAAAGCTGGTACGACCTTGGTTTTTTCTTCTTCAGTTAAAGTAGAAATAATACGCTTAGTTTTTTCAATTTCTTCTTCCCCAAGAAGGCGAATAAATAATTCTTTCGAATCTGTATCAAGCTTTTCATTATTTGCGTATGCTTTTAACAAATACCCTTTCGTTCTATCAAAGTCCCGATAGGCATTAAAAAAGAAAACCGCTAGAAGGTGATTTTGACCTTTAATGGATTCTAAATAGCGAGCTTCTTCTTCAATACTTTTCTTATCATCTAGGTCTTCATACACCCATAATCGATCAATTCGAAACTGTGTTTCTTTAGGGAATTTATCAATCATAAAATTATAAATTTCTAAAAGCTTCAAATCAAAACTTCGCTCTGGTAGGTGATCCCCCACCACTTCGAAAGCCACTTGAATCAGTTCTATATTTTCAAGTTCTTTATAGTCACTAAGAAATAAATCCTTTGCTTCATCAATTCTCTTAGCATTTAGCAAGCGAACAAGCTTTTCATCAGCACTATCTGTGGAAAATAAATCCGCAAAATAAAGACCGAACTTGTAGAGAAAAAGCCTTTGGTAAGGGGATCTGTTGACCTTTATTGCTGATGAAATATGAAAACGATCGTTAATCCCCATCATAAGAACGGCGTAGTCAGGTCTTGATAATTCATAAATTTTTTCGATATTTAGTTTAAAAAAATCTGTATTAACAGCGTCGTAACCATGATCAATTACTTGATACCCTGGCGTAATACTATTATTAAAAATATCCTGTAAAACAATTGGATAGCCTCCTTCTGTTGTAGACTCTCCTAGACAAAGGACTCTTTTCTTATTTTTTTCAATGACAGTATTCTTAATTTTTGTATTCGAAATAGCCTGTCCATTATTACTAACAGCAAAAGATGACAACTGCCCCACAACTTCAACTAAAAAAAGGATGAGAAGAATGGTTATAAATGGAAAAAGTTTTTTAGACATTACTGCTTAGTCCAGAAATCTAATAAATTTCTAGTCTCCTCTTGGTTACATTTATTTCCAGCTAAAGAGGTTACAATATCAAAGAGAGAATAGTAAAATTCTCGCTTCTGCCGAATGGCTTTTCTATTAAGGTTTATAGAAAGAGCTGACTTCAACCCTTGAAAGCTCAACTCTCCGGCCAGACCATAACTGGTTAGAGAAACCGAAAGACTAATCGGAGAAAGAGAGAGACTCGCACCAACAAAAGTTGAAAATGAATCACAGCCACTAAGGGAACTCTCTAGAGCATCAGCGACTTTACCAAGCTCAATAAAGTCATACTTCTCACTGGCTTTCTTCGTTAGCATGGCATAGTCTTTTCCAAGACTTCCCAAACTAAATTTCTTACGAAAAGCTTCTTGTATCAACATTCTAATGGGGGCCGTTTTCAATGGATCAAACTTAACCTTTAACTTAAGAAGTGTTCTAATTATTTTATTGTAAAAAATAACGACTCCCATTTTTGATTTCAATTCAGGATGATCATTCACATACTCTTGCAAATAGAACATTTCCTCATTCAATCTATTCTTAGAAAAATCCACGCTACTTTTGATTCTTTTCATTTGGTCACGAAACTGAAAAAGTTCAATACCTAAGCTATAACCTGCTCCGACCTCTCCAGGGATCCCAGCTATTTCAAGACTACCTGACAAAGCCAGAGATAAGAACTGTCCTCTATAATGTTGATTATTTCGGCACATAAGAGAGTTAACAAAAACTAGATCTGCATAAATTCCAATATCTGTCGCGACCTTCATACCGGGAGCACAAAAGACTCCTACTTTTCCGTTGTGATGAATGAGCTCGTAACCTTGAGTCACTCCTGCTATTGCAGAGGCTCCCATACTCACTCCGACTCCAAGACCATTAAGCATACTTTTGGTGTGAGTCTTGATCAAAATTTTAAACTTCCAGAGTGCTTCTTTGAATTTTTTGAGTAGTTGCCAGTCGACTAGGCCTTTGTGCTTTTTCTTTTTCGCGGCATTATTTATTTCTCGAAAGAATTCTTTTTCGAACTTATTCTTTTCGTTTTTATAGGCACTTGTTGGTTCACAAATACTCTGACTTTTATCATAAAAACATTTTAAGTATTGAGACTTAAAGACTGAGGCTTTTTGTTCATTTTCAATATGAATCATTTCCTGAAAAGGATATTCCTCGTAACAAGACTTTTTAACTTCATCCAGGCATTGTTGAAAGCTTACTTCATTGATCTTATCATTGGCCGGCTCTCTACTTTGTTTCATGTGACTACAACTAGAACTAAAGAGTATGATAAATGTAAT
>JAONMX010000119.1 GCA_028378565.1 Bacteriovoracaceae bacterium | reverse complement strand
GTTGAGAAAGTAGTATACGTGACTGGGAAAATTTTCACCAATATCTAACCTTAGTTGATCATAGGTGGCAGGAAAGGTTTTAAACTTTTGGCATAGTTTTTCAAATATCTCTTCGAAATCTCCATCGTTAAGGTTTGGTAGGTGTAGTATCTCCCCAAGGTAGTTGTCGGCATGGTAAATGTCGATTTTTGGTATTTGTTGATATTTCTTTTTGTGCCACTGCATGGGAGTGATAAAATTAAGAAAACTTTTTTCTAGCCTTATATTCTTCATATATTGATAGCGACAGCGTGAAAGAGGCATTGAATGAAGAGATATTTTCCAGTGTTTGCCAGTAATTCATTAAATTCTTTTGAAATAGGATCTAACAATATTCTCTTCCATGTTTTAAAGAATATAATTGTGGGTATAATCACAATGGTATTTTTGATCTGCGCTGTTACAAGTGGTAAGAAGAATGTGCTCAACAGAATTAAATTTAGTACAAAGTAGCGAGCACCGTTTTCAGATAGAAAAGTAGCAATTGTTCTCTTATTATTCTTTGAATCTTCATTTCTATCACGAAGATTATTTACGGCCATAAGAGCTGCTGAAATAAAGCCTGGAACTAGTCCAATAAGTAAAGCAGGTTCCGAATGGGATAGTGTCTGAAGATAATAGGTTCCCCACACTGGGATTGGTCCAAAAAAGATCAGGGCCGTTACTTCACCAAGTCCAATTCTACTTAGAGGAAAAGGGCCTCCTGTGTAGGCCCAAGCAAAGAATAAGGATGCAGCACCTATTATGATAATTGGCATACCTCCTTGATACATAAGGATCAGACCAAAAATAAAGCTAAGAAGCAGACCAATGATAAAGGCCAGCTTTACCTTTTTTGGTGCTATAAGACCTAGTGAGGTAACTCTATCTGGCCCAAGTCTTTCACTTGAATCTTTTCCATCGAGACCATCATAATAATCATTAATAAGGTTACTAGATGCTTGTAAAAGTAGTGCTGTTAGCAAAGTGAGAAAGGCCAGAGGGAGATCAATTTGATGAAACTCCTGATAAACAATAGAGAGTCCTAGAACGACAGGACCAATGGAAGCGAATAGGGTTTTTGGCCTAATGGCCATCATCCAGTACTTCATTGAATAGTTTTTAATTGATTAAAGAGGTTAATATTATTTTGATCATCAATCACAACTTCTATAATAGAAATATTCTTATTATTTTCGAGCTTCGTAAACTCACGATGAAAAGATTCTTTATCAGTCACTTGTGAGCATTCGATATTAAGAGCAGATATCAAATTTTTAAAGTTAACCTGATGAGGTGTTGTCATAAGCTCGAGGTATGACTGATCTTTGTCGTTATTAATAGGAAGAAATTTAAAGATACCACCACCACTATTATTGAGAATAATAATTTTTAGATTGAGGTTTTTCTTAATCGTTAATTGTGCCAATGAGCTTAGATCATGAAGAGCACTAATGTCACCTAAGAATAAGTATGTTGGTAAGTTTTTTGTTTGTTCAGCAAGACCAAGAGAGCAAGCAATAAATCCCTCAATACCGCTTACGCCTCTATTAGAATAAACCGTAAAATTTTTCTTTTCACTTTCGGTACTCAGTGTTGAGTAATTATTAAAGCTTCTAATGATGCTTGAATTTCCGATGTAGAATTGAGCATCTTTAGAAGCAAGTTCAATACTTTTTTTACTAATATAGGCAAAACTTATTGGTGCTGATTCAATAAGCTCTTCTTTTTTGATAATGGTCTCTTCCCACTCTAGCCAATGGTTCTTTGCTTTGTGTCCTTCAAGTAAACTTATTAAGGCCTTTAAGGCCATGTTACTGGGACCAAATATTTTATATTCACAACTTGAAGATGGATCTTCGCTGTCACAGCTACTACCAAATTGTATGAGTGGTATTTCTGAATTTTCTAACCAAGTGTATGTATGCTTACTTGTTAAGCGTGATCCAAAATGTAAAATGAGATCAGGAGGATCATTTTTAAGATCTCTGATGACTTCAGGATGATCTGGTGAGGGTATATGACCAGCACCATTATTCTTTGTGAACTTCAATGAACTAGTTATGTCAAAGTGATAATGGCCACCAAGTTGATCGATAACTTTGTGGATGAGCTTCTTTGTGTCTTGGTCATAGTCTCTTAGACCACCAACTGTAATTAGCGGTTTGCTCGAGCTCAATATCATATCTTGGACATGCTTAGGTAATTCACCTGGTAAGTTGGTCATAGGGTGAAAGGAAGTCGCAATTTTATTGATATGTTTAATGGCACTATCAACATAGTCAGAGTCAATTTCTGCAAAACTATGATCAAGAGGCTCTCTGAAGCGTATATTTAAATGAACTGGTCCGCCTTGATAAGCCGCTTTATGAATCAGTTGTGCAACTTTCGTTGTAAGTGCACGAGGTGAAATATCTATAGTCGGTAGACCAAGGTCAACTGTTTCAAGCACAAATTTTCCATACATATTTTCTTGAGGGATTGTTTGATTATGATCACCCCACACAAGATCATGTGGCCTATCGCTAGAAATAATGATGAGAGGGATTTTGTCTTTCCATGCTTCAATGACTGCTGGATAATAGTTGGCCATGGCCGTTCCAGAAGTGCAAAGCAAAACTGACGGTAGTCCCGTCTTTTTGTATGCCCCAATGGCCCTATAGGCCTGAGCTCTTTCATCAAAACCGCTGTGAATTTTTTCTGCATTAACTTTTGTAGTGGCCCAAAGAAGTGGAGCATTTCTTAAACCAGGACTCGTGTAAAAGCCTGAAACATTTTGAAAGTTAATTTCATTAATAATAAGGTATGACCAGAGTCGATTAATATTATTGAAAGTAAATTCTTGAGGAGAGTTATTCATGAGAGAACATCTCCGTAAAGTTTTTCATTTTTGTCTCTGTTTCATTCCATTCTTCTTTAGCGTCACTATCAATGACAATACCGGCACCACCATAAATACTAATACTTTCATTAGAAACAAAAGCACTTCGTATTCCTACACAGAACTCTGCTTTTCCATATTCTAGTAGGCCTAAAGGTGCTGAGTAGAGGCCTCTTTCGAAAGCTTCATTTTCTTTAATAAACTGAAGAGCTTCTTTTCGTGGAAGACCTCCTAT
>JAONMX010000118.1 GCA_028378565.1 Bacteriovoracaceae bacterium | reverse complement strand
AACACCTTCATCTTATTTCCGGTGAAGATGATATGGTGGTTGGTAAAGATGGAACTGAGGCCTTAAAGAAAATCTTAGAGTCTCGAAATGATGTGACCATAGAAAAACCTGCGAAGCTTCCCCACCATCTTCCAGAAATGGCGGCTCCTCATATTAAAAAATATCTTAAAGACGAAGGACTACTTCTCTAACCAGAATTTAATATTCTTAATCATGCCTATGCGCCCAGTTCTTTCAACGGGTGTACCACGAAACATTTTTTGATAGGAGCGATTGCTCATTGTATCTAACTCTTTAAGAATTTCTTCTTTAGGTCTTTTTAGAAAAAAATTAATAAGTAACTCTTCTTGGGGATGTAGGGTCTTTGTCTTGTTAAAAGTTAAATTTTCCCTAAAGACTCTTTTACTCCATGGGCAAACATCTTGGCAGATATCACAACCAAAAATTTCACCTGAAGCGCTCTCCATCCCTTTGGGAGCAGGAGCATCTTTGAAAAGTTCAATGGTATAAGTTGAAATACATTTTGAAGCTTCAATGGTTCGTGTATTTTCGTTAATAGCAAGAGTTGGACAATCAATGATGCAAGCTTGGCATTGACCACAGTGATCTGTTTCAACCTGTTTACTTTCTATATCAAGTTTTTGATCAAGTAACAGTGAGCCAATCATAAAAAAACTTCCCCAGTGCTTTGAAATAAACATCGAATTTTTTCCAAACCAGCCAAGGCCTGCTCTATAGGCCAGGTCTCTTTCAAGAACCGGCTGAGTGTCCAGTGAGAGTTTCATCTTGATATTGGGATGTGTTTCACTTAGCTGTTCTTTAACTTTTAATAACTTCTCTTTAATCGCATGATGATAATCAACTCCAGAATAGGCAAAGAGATAGCTGGCCATCTTTAAATCATTAGACTCTGTCGATTGATAAAAATCTTCAATTCTTTTTTTATCATCAAAGAAAGGGAAAATAAAAACGAGCGCTGATTGAAATTCAGGATAATAATTTTTCAAAGATTTTCTTAAGTCTTTGCGATGATCAGCAAGGTATCCAAGTGGTCCATGGCCATCGTTATCAAGCCAGTTTTCATAGTGATCCCAAGTCATGGGCTCAGAGTTTTCTGTATATCCCCAATCCGCAATTCCAAGTGAATGAAGGTCTAAATTGGAAAAGCTCATACTTAATTATTCATTGGAATAATTTCTATGGCACCTGTAGGACAAACTCTTATACATTCATAGTCCATAGTGCATTCACTAATTTTGGCTTCGTTAATGTAGGTTGTTCTTCTATCATTATCAGAGACTTTCCAAATATCATGAGGACAAATATGGACGCAGTTTTGGCAACTGGCGCAGATTGAATTATCTAGCAGGATTTTTTTTTTATCGTCACTTGCTTCTGATAGAGAATCTTGACCACCTGGAACTTTAGGAGCGTCCTTAATAATTTCTACTTTTACAGAGTTTGATGAACCTCTTGAGAAAAAGCGTCCATCCCCTCTTGTAATAACAAGCTTATCACCATTAACAAGACCGACATCTTCTTTAACTTTATTGATAACATCTTTTTGAAAATTAAAATCATCTTCATTGTAGTCAAATAAACGATAAGGAGTGACTCCCCAATAGAGACAAAGTCTTCTTACTGTTTCAAGGTGATTGGTAATTCCTAGAACTTCAGTCTTTGGTCTAAAGAATGATATTTTTAAACAACTGTGACCTGATTCAGTTACGGAAAGAATTCTTTTTGCATCCACTTTTTCAGCGATCATCGAGGCGGCAACCATAACCGAAGCATTCACATTTGATAGGTCCATATTACGAAGAAGTGGTCTTTCTTTTGGATCAAGCTCAGCAACTTCAATAATTTTAGACATCATCGAAACAGTCTCAACAGGGTACTTTCCTGAGGCACTTTCTCCAGAGAGCATAACAGCGTCAGTTCCATCCCAAATCGCGTTGGCAACGTCTGAAGCTTCGGCTCTTGTAGGTGTTGGGTTTTCAGTCATTGACTCTAGCATTTGAGTCGCGGTGATAACCGGAATCCCTCTCTCATTACATTTCTTTATAATTTTTTTCTGAACACTTGGAACCAGATGGTTTCCTACCTCTACTCCCATATCTCCACGAGCAACCATAATCACATCAGTGACTTCCATAATTTCATCTAAGTGATCAATGGCCTGAGGTTTTTCAATTTTAGAAATAATTGGAATATTCTTCTTAAGCTTATGAAGAAGAAACTTCACTTCTTCAACATCTTCTTTTCTTCTCACAAAGCTAAGGGCGAGATAATCAGCGCCATTTTCTAAACCAAATAATAAATCTTCTTTATCTTTTGCAGTGAACGCCGGAGCTGATACATCACAGTCTGGAAGGTTGATTCCTTTATTTGATTTTAGAAATCCGCCCACATTAATTTTGATTTTATAAACATCGCGATCACGTTCAACGGCCTCAGCAGAAATAAGTCCATCATCGAATAGAATTCGAGCACCGTCATGGCAGTCATCAACGAGCTTGTCATAGATAGTTGGGATGTAGCAGTCTTTGTATTCTGGATATTTTTCAATATTTTTACTCTCACCAATAACCCATGAAGAACCATCTTTTAGCTCAAGTGGCTTATCAACTTTATCAACTCGAATTTTTGGGCCTTGAAGATCAATGAGAACGGCAACTTCTTGCTTAACATTTAAAGAAGCCTGGCGAATATTTTTTATTAATTGGGTATGAGATTCGTGTGTGCCATGGCTCATATTCACTCTTGCCACGTTCATCCCAGCTTTTATCAGGGCACTAATCTTTTCGATCGTGTTTGACGCAGGACCAAGGGTGGCCACAATTTTTGCTCTTCTCATCTCTAACTCCTCATAATTGAGTCGTTAAGATAGCAAACATATTAATTAATTGAAAATGAGGAAATGATTAAGCGTCTGCTTTTTGTGTACGAATCTCGCTAATCATATTGGCCTTTTGATTGTCTTGACGAAGTTTTTCCATTTTAAGCTCATACTGGCTTCTGATGGCGTCTTTATCCATTCTACCTTTCTCTACTAATCGCTGATATTGATCTTTCAGCATATCAGTTTGAATCTTTAACTCTTTACCGGCTTCTTGACGCTCTCTGCTAATTTGATTCTCATAGCGTTGAGTCAATTTA
>JAONMX010000117.1 GCA_028378565.1 Bacteriovoracaceae bacterium | reverse complement strand
AGGCACTTCTCTCTGAAGTCGGCCTTCTTGGCCTTTCCATCTTTGTTTTTCTTCTTGTCTTTGTTTAAAAAATTAGGCAATGCCATGTGATGCTCCTGTGTTTTTAATTATTATAACTCTAAATCCAAATTATTTCCTTAGTTTTTCTCTCTAAATGCTTCTTTTTTCAGGCATTTTCATGACTTTTTAGTAGGATTCGTTTATTGTTTATCGGTCAATGTTCATAAGGAGTCTAAGTTGAAAAAATATAATGTATACGGAATTGGAAACGCCCTCGTTGATATAGAGTTTGAAGTATCACCTGAGTTTTTAAAGAAAAATGGTGTTGAAAAAGGTCTTATGACTTTAGTTGACGAAGATCGTCAAGAAGAGCTCTTGAAAATTTGTGACGGTAATCAACATAAACGAAGTTGTGGTGGTTCAGCTGCTAATACTGTTATCGCTGTTAGTCAGTTTGGTGGACGTTCATTCTATAGTTGTAAAGTTTCAAACGATGAAACTGGTGACTTCTATTTTACTGATTTAGTAGAGCAGGGTGTGCAAACTAATTTACACGGAGAAAGACAAGAAGGAACTACCGGTAAGTGCATGGTTTTTGTAACACCAGATGCAGATAGAACCATGAATACATATCTTGGTATAACTTCTACATTTAGTACTGAAGAATTACAACCAGACGACATTAAAGATTCAGAGTACCTTTATATTGAGGGCTATCTTGTTACTGGTGATAGTGGAAAGAAAGCAGCCATTGAAGCTAAGAAAATTGCTCAGAAAGCTGGCGTGAAGACAGCTTTAACTTTTAGTGATCCTGGAATTGTTGGATTTTTTAAAGAAGGCTTTAATGAAATCATTGGTGATGGAGTCGATCTTCTTTTTTGTAATGAAGAAGAGGCCATGAGTTACACAGATACAAAGTCTGTGGGCGAAGCTGCACAGGCACTTAAGAAAATAGCTAAAACTTTTGCGATTACTTTGGGCCCTAAAGGGGCTTTAGTCTTTGATGGTAATAAGGAAATTGAGGTCATCACTAGAAAAGTTGAGGCGCTTGATACAAATGGAGCAGGTGATTTATTTGCGGGTGCATTCCTATACGCAATTACTCATGGGCATAGTTATTCTGAAGCAGCTAAACTTGCTTGTGAATCTTCATCAACATTAGTTACTCAGTTTGGTGCACGTCTTAAGAAAGATCACCCAAAAGAAATTTATAAATCTTTATTTGCTTAATATATTAAGAGGAAAGAATGGAATATTTAAAGGTATCACAAGTCTTAAAAGAAAAACCTATTGGTAAAGAAGTTACTGTTAAAGGTTGGTTACGCTCTGTTAGAAAGAGTAAGGCCTTTTCTTTTTTAGTAATAAATGATGGAAGTTCACAAGGAACTCTTCAGATAATTGTTGATGCCAATAGTATTGATAACTATGAAAAAGTTAGTTCTCTTCTTAATGGTGCCTGTGTCAGAGTAGACGGTTTAATTGTTGAAAGTGGTGGTAAAGGTCAAGACGTTGAAATGCAAGGACGTATAGTTGAGATTTACGGTGAAACTGATGATTCATTTCCTCTGCAAAAGAAGGCCACAAGCTTAGAGTTCTTACGGGAGCAAGCTCACTTAAGACCAAGAACAAATCTCTTTGGTGCTGTGTTTAGAATTCGTCATCAAATGGCCATGGCAACTCATAACTTTTTCAATGATAGAGGATTTTACTACCTTAATAGTCCCATCTTGACTGCTGTAGATGCAGAAGGTGCGGGTGAAATGTTTCAAGTTACAAATCTTGATATGAACAACCTTCCAAAGAACGACAAGGGTCAGGTCGATTACACGACAGATTACTTCGGAAAAGAAACTAATCTTTGTGTTACAGGACAACTTGAAGGCGAATGCTTCGCTATGGGAATGGGGAGCGTCTATACTTTTGGTCCAACTTTTAGGGCCGAAAATAGTAATACACCTAGGCACCTTAGTGAGTTTTGGATGATTGAGCCAGAGGTTGCTTTTATGGACCTTGATGGTAACGCTAAGTTGGCACAAGACTATATCCAGTATCTTATTCGCTATACTATGGAAAAAGCTCCTGCAGAGTTAGAGGCCATTGATAAGTACTTAGCTTTTAGTGCAAAATCAAATAAAGAAAAATTTGAATCTCATTTACCAATTCTTGAAAAAGTAAGAGATACAAAATTTGAACAAGTTACTTATACAGATGCTATCGATATCCTAAATAAGTCAGGACATAAATTTGAATTCAAACCTGAATGGGGAGTCGAACTTCAAACGGAACACGAAAGATTCTTAAGTGAAATTCACTTTAAAGGACCTGTTACTGTTACTGATTACCCACGTGACTGCAAAGCTTTTTACATGAAACAAAATGATGATGGTAAGACAGTTCGTGCTATGGATGTCCTTGTTCCAGGTGTTGGTGAAATTATTGGTGGTTCTCAAAGAGAAGAGGATCTAGGTAAACTACAAACACGAATAAAAGAAATGGGAATGAGTGAGGATCCTCTTTGGTGGTATATGGAACTTCGTAAGTTTGGAACCGCCCCTCATAGTGGCTTTGGTCTAGGCTTTGAACGTGCTATTCGATATGTAACAGGAATGAATAACATACGAGATGTTATCCCTTTCCCAAGAACTCCTAAAAGTTGTGACTTCTAGAAGTTCTGTCCTTTAACATAACCTCTTAATCATATACTTTGCTTTTTCAGCTATATTATCCATTTTATCAATTTTCTTCATCCAACTAATAATTCTCTTAGCTCTTCTCATTTCCCATTCTTTCTTATTGTTTTCAGAATCTTCCCATTGTCTTCTTCTTATTCTCCAATCAAGCCATTTGTGAGGGTCAGAAAGTCCAAAAGCAGCTCCTAAGGCCAACCATCTATCTCTTTCTGAACTGCTAAGAATTTTTCTAATTCCAGTAGCGCTAAATCTTACTTTAACAAGCAGTAGGAGAGTTCCGTAATCTTTATCATCATTGACTCTTATAGGAAGTCTTAAAAGAGATCCTTTTCTTAACATTAGATCTTGCAGATCTTCAATCTCTTCTCCGTCAGCACCATTATCTTGATAAAGAAATGATGAGTCCATGACAAAACTTCCAAGCATTTTTTCATCAAATGGTTGCATATTAGATTTGTCTTCAACATTATTTAGCTCAACTTTAAGAGGAACTAGTACTGAAAATCTTTGTTCTTGATCTTCAACACTTCCAAACCATTTACTACTATCAAGAAGTTCTTGT
>JAONMX010000116.1 GCA_028378565.1 Bacteriovoracaceae bacterium | reverse complement strand
TACTTCTTTTTCCAGGTGTAAAGAGTGGATGGAGGGAGGTCAAATTTTCCTGCTGTAGCGTTCAGACCCGGAGATCCGGGCGCTAGTAAGGTCTTCACTGCATTTAGCTTAAACTCTTCATTATAGGTTTTATTAACCATTTTAATTTCCAATCGCCCCCTTTGAAAATCCTTAGTTCGCTCCGCTCACCAAGGATTTCAAAGGTTTATACTAATTGTATTAAATTGAGATCTCAGGTGGAAACTATCCTAACATCGGGGGATATCCTTTCTTGGGGCCAAAGGCATATAGAGATTTGTTTTTTATTTCTTCTGGAACGTAAATAAGAGGAAGAAATGAAACTCCGACCTCATCGACAACTGAACGAGTAATCGACTCCATCACATCACTTTCAAAAACAATGTCTGCTTTCATCATATTTTCTTCAAAGTAGTTGTTAATCTCTGCTCTCAGCTTAAAATGCGGGGATGGTACTACCCATCTTGTTGGACCTGTTCCATTAAGTAATTTAATAGCATCTGAAATATTCAGATAGCGTTTCTGAGGACTTAATTTTTTATTAATAGTACAGATGAGATTGACTGGAACTTCTATTTTTTGAAGGTTTGTGATTTCAAAACTCTTCGCTGAATTTTGAGAAACAAGCACATCAATCTCTCTAAACTTAAGTTTTTCAACAAGCTTCTGATGAGAACCAGAAGTCATCATGACCTTTGGTCTAAGTCGCGGAGAATATTTATTGAGAAAATGACTAATGACTTCCACCACAAAGGTGTGAGCAATTTCATTAGAGACACCGATATAAACTCTTCTGGATGCATGAGGTATTTCTTCAGTAATAGATTCATGCATTTCTTCAGAGAGTTCGAACATTTGGCGACAAAATCCGAAGATCATTGCCCCATCATGAGTTAATTCATTCTTCCGACCAACTTTAATGAAAAGCTTTTTTTGTAAAAAGTCTTCCAATACCTTTAGTTGAGCACTTAAAGAGGGTTGGCTAATCGACAGCTGTTTAGCCGCAGAGGTCACTCCGCCTGATTTAACGTTACATAGAAGTAATAAAGGTGGTTATAGTTATACATAGTAAATAACTATATATCACATAGTAACTTGGTACTATATCTATTTAATGAATACTGCGATGATTACTTTAACAAACAATCTATCTATCAAGGAGAAAGATTATGTCATCATCAAAAAATGATTGGAAAGAAACAAAAACTAAGATTAAGTCAACATTTGCAAAGCTTAGTGACTCTGACATTGATGGTCTAAACGGTCATATGGATCAACTACCGATCAAAGTACAGAAAGCTTATGATTATGACAAGGCAAAGGCCGAGTCCGAATGCAAAGTCTTTACAGACAAGTTAAAGCAAAAATAATCTGATCAAATAAGGCATGGAAAGATAAGTCAACTTTATCGCTGACATATTATCCATGCTTCTATTTTGAATGAATAAGGAATAACTCAATGAAGAATGTATATTTAAGATTTTTAGATCTGATAAGTATCTTTATTCAAGACTATTCACCTATGCGACCAGCACCTGTCCAGTACAATTCATCCTACTATGGTGGACCCTATAATAATGATTACTATTATAGTGGCAATCTATAAGCTCTTTTCAATTTTAATGGCGAGGTTTTGAAGGTCTTTTCTTTCTGGATAGTCTCGTAAATTTTGAGAAAGTTCACGAGCTGCTTCTTTTAAATTTATTCCAAGAGCTATGGAAACGGCACTACGAACAAAGAAATTCCTTGCTAGTATTTAGCTTAACGCAATAGCCTGACCTTTCAGGGCATCAAGATTATTTGGGTCAAGCTGTCTGGCTTTTTCAAGAGCGTAGTAACTCTTCTTTCCTAAACCAATATCATTAGTATCTTTTGAAAGGATTCCCCAGATAGCAGCGGCCATAGTATAGGCCATACTTTGGATTTCATTTTCCATATGCTCGTCACTGCTAACACAACTATTCTTAGCAACACGCTCTAAATTTGAAGCAACTTTGAGTGCACTTTTTTTGTGAATGGTTTTACCATTTTTTCTTAGATCTCTCATTTTGTAGAGATAACTCTTTGTATCTTTCAAGAATTGGGCTTCACTATGGCAAGCAAGAGTTGAGCTAATTGATAGTGAAATAAAAAGAATGAGTGATAAGGTTTTCATAGGATTACTTTTGCTCACAGTTCTTAGGTTTTCTTAAATTCTTTCGAATCTGTTTCCCAAGCTTGAGTGACAACACATCAGTCTTCCAATCGGCAATATCTTTTTGATAAAGTTTTTCGTAAATATAGGCAAGAAGCCCTACTCGTAGTCTTCCCCCAATAATTCCTTGAGTAAGGTATCCCCAAAAGTGATATTGGTATCCAGGTATATCTCCACCTTCAACAATTCTTTCCATTTTATATGAAACAACTGATGAAGTTCCACGATGTACAGTAAGGGCGTCACCACTAAAAACCCATGGAATTACTCCGAGAGCTACAATAGGGTCTTCATAGATTTCTACTGCTTTTTCAAAAAGTCTTTCTGGTGTAATAGAAAAATCTTCTTGTTGAAGGAGCCACATAAAGAGTGGCGATGAAAAATGATTATGTTTTTGTGATACTTCAACAAACTCGTTGTATTTTTTATGATCAGCCTCACCAATGGCCAACTTATAACGATGCTTTTCTTTTTTGAATTCACCTTTTTGTTGAATTGGGTTTCCATCTTCATCATGAATTGGATAAGCATTATTTTCAACATTAGGAAGGTTCTCTTCTATTTGTTGAAGAAGGTCTGGCTCATTTCGAAGCTTAAATCTTGGAGCTTCTTTATTAAGGTAATCAACATGTCTCTTTCTCGCTAAATGGATGAAGGAAGCGAAATAATTCTTTGTAGGTTCTTTAAGTTCTAGTTTTGGATTTCCATAAAGAATGAAAGCATTTTGTAGATAATATTCAGATCGATCCATTGGAAAACCAGGAAGTCCGGTAATTCTTTCTAGATATTTAGGAAACGAAATACCAGCAGGGATTGGGTAGGCATCAACCCAAGGGTTAATCTCTTCTCTTAAAATTTTGAAAATCCCTTTCTTTAATTTTCTTCGAGACTTATCTGGATAGGCCTTCTTAATGGATTTCGCGATGGTACAGGCAAAGTCATCTGAGCGATCTTTATCGAAGTAAACGCTAACAGCAGAAGCTGAGAAGCTCATAAGGAGGGCAAAGGTAGAGATCGTAATTTGGTTTTTCATTGGTCATATATAGATATTGTCCCATTACTGTGGT
>JAONMX010000115.1 GCA_028378565.1 Bacteriovoracaceae bacterium | reverse complement strand
CAAAGAACACAAGCATTAGATCATTGATCTCTTGAGATATCTCACAACTATCAAGCGCTTCAACCATACAGCCCAGCCATAACTCGCTGGCCTCTTTATCAATGGGAAAGGGCATGTGTCGCATTCTCATTCTGGGATGACCGTACTTCTCAATATATGTTTGAGGGCCACCGAAACGTCCAATCAAAAAAAGGAATAGTTTTTCTTCTGATAAACTTAAGGACTCTGGATGCATCTGCCTAATTTTAAGATACTTGGGGTGATCCATATTGCCGTAGAATTTTTTTACAATTTCTCTGATTTTATTTTCACCAAGCATAGAATATAGATAATTAAGTTGATCCATGCTTGGTAAATTAGACTATTTTATGGAATTTTAACAGTAAAAAGCATGGCATAATGATCAGAACTTTTCACATGTCCTAATACTTCAGAAGATGTAACATCCATACCTCTGACAAAAGAGTAGTCAATAAATCTTTTAGTGAACTTACTTCTTCGACGATTATCATTAGGGAATTTAACCTCTACTAGTCCTAAGCTTTTCATTATTTTATACATATACTTTACTCTTCTTTTACTACGAGTATTGAAGTCACCTGCAAAAACAACAGGGCCACTATGTTTCTCAATAAGCTTTTTGCAATCATTCATTTGTCTTTTAAACTTTCTAGTTGAAGTCATATTCAGTCCGTGAATATTAACCACAAGAACAGATTCATTACTTTGAGAAATAGGATATTTTGCATATGTAACAGCTTTAGGGGTTCCAATGATAGGTTCACGATCTCTACTTATAAGAACACCTTTTTCTTCTGGTCTTACCCAACTACCAACAAGGCTTCCTGTCGCTTCATCTGGACCACGTTTACGAAGAACAAAACTAATTCCCATATCAAATTGAAAATCAGGGAGTTCAGCTAATGTTGCTTCCATATTTCCATTGAGAGCAGCTTCCTGAAGCATAAAGACATCAACATCTGAAGCATAGTTTAAGAAGTCCTTGGACCATCCCTCATCTTTGGCCTTGTATATATTCCAAACCATAAATTTGATATGATTTCGATCAAGGGTTAACGATAGTGACTCTCCAAGTTGAACAAAATTATCTCTCGATTTTGGAATTTTAAATTTCCAATTGAATAAACCCGCATTAACAGACTGGGTAAGAAAAATAGTTATAAGAAATAGCTTTATAAAACTCTTTATGTAACTCACAATTGCCTCCTGATTCTTACTTGTCGACATAGAAGCCTGCTTGTTGGACACATTCAGTAATAATTATAATAATTGGAAAATGTTGCCGGAATATTATGAAATCATTATGATATTGTGATGATTGATAACTTAATTCGACAAATTAATACTGACTGGAAAGAAGAGTTATTAACTCAAGTTCAGCAAGAATATTTTATTAATTTAAATAAATTCCTTAAAAATCAAAATGAGCTAGAAACTTATCCAAAAAAAGAAAATATCTTCAAGGCCTTCGAGCTATGTTCGCTAAAAGATCTAAAGGTAGTAATCTTGGGACAAGATCCCTATCACGGACAGGACCAGGCCCATGGGCTAAGTTTCTCTGTCACCACAGGGATGAAAATACCGCCAAGTCTAAGAAATATTTATAAAGAATTAGAAACTGACTTAAATATTAAAGCACCTAATCATGGATGCTTAGAAAGTTGGGCGAAACAAGGAGTTCTTCTTCTTAATAATGTATTAACAGTTGAAAAATCAAAAGCTGGCGCTCACCAAAAAAAAGGATGGGAGCAATTTACAGAGTTTGTTATGAGAACAATAAATGAAAAAAAAGATAATATAGTCTTTATTCTATGGGGTGGTCCTGCTCAAAAGAAAGCAAAACTCTTAGATGATAAAAGACACTTCTTACTTATGTCCCCCCACCCTTCACCACTTAGTAGTTATCGAGGCTTCTTTGGCTCTAGGCCTTTTTCTAAATGTAATGAGTTTTTAAAATCTAAAGAGTTGAAAACTATTGACTGGAAAATTACTTAAAAGTAACCACGCAATAGTTTTTCTTACCTTTTCTTAGAACTAAAGATGATTCACTAGCAAGATCACTTGAGCTAACCATGTAATCAACAGCTTCAATAGTATTGTTATTTATATAGACACCTTTTTGAGTGACCGATCTTCTGGCCTCCCCTTTTGACTTGAAAAGAGGCGTTTGAGCTAACATATCTAAGACATTTAATTCTTGATCTAAGTCATCTTTCTTAAGTTCGATACTTGGAACATCTGCAAAAATAGAATGAACTTCTTTGTCAGAGATATTTTCAATTTTACCGCCAAAGAAAAACTGTGTTGCTTGCATGGCACTGTCTAAACCTTCTTGTCCATGAACATAGAGAGTAACTTCTTTTGCTAATACTTTCTGTGCCTCTCTCAAATGTGGTGTTTCTTTTGTAATGGCCTCTAGTTTTGAAATTTCTTCTAAAGATAAAAAGGTGAAGTACTTTAAATACTGGATAACCGAGAGATCATCACTATTCATTAAATATTGATACATTTGATACGGACTTGTCATATCAGGATCGAGGAAAATAGTACTTCCCCCTTCACTCTTTCCAAACTTCTTACCGTTGCCGTCTGTAACAAGAGGAATCACCATTCCATAAGCTTGCTTGCTATGTAACTTTCTTGTTAAATCAATACCTGCTGTAATATTACCCCATTGATCACCGCCACCTATTTGTAAGCAGACATCGTGATGCTTACTTAAATAGGCAAAGTCATAGGCCTGAAGAATTTGATAGCTAAACTCAGTATAACTGATTCCAGCATCACTATTTAAACGCGACTTAACTGAATCTTTAGCAAGCATCTCACTTAGTCGAAAACGTTTTCCAACATCTCTCAAGAACTCTAAATATGAAAAGCCACTCATCCAGTCAAAGTTATTAACAACAACTGCAGCATTATTACCTGTGAAGTCTAGCAACTTTTTAAGTTGTTGAGTTTGACCATTAATATTGTCTTGCAGAGTTTTTTCATCAAGCAAGTTTCGTTCAGCACTTTTTCCTGACGGATCCCCAATCATTCCAGTAGCACCACCAACTAAGACATATGGTTTATGTCCTGCTAATTGAAGACGTTTCATTGTCACTACGGCAAAGAGATTACCAATTTGTAAACTTTTGGCCGTTGGATCATAACCACAGTAAAAAGCAAGTGATTCGCCATCTAATTTTTCTTTAAGTTCTTCATGACTAACATTTTCAATCAGCCCTCTTTGTAAAAAATCTTCACATACCTTTGTCTTCATTACTTACTACCTTCTAATTCT
>JAONMX010000114.1 GCA_028378565.1 Bacteriovoracaceae bacterium | reverse complement strand
TAATTTAGAGGCAAGGGCCATAGGTGGAGAAGACTTGGATGGTTTAAGAACCCCTTATAAGAAAGGTATTGTGAAGCATCTTTCACTAGGTGAGAGCAGAAAGGGGAAATGGTGTGCAAAGAACTTTAAAAATCGCTGTGTGAAAAATCGACAAGTTCATTTTGCTTTTGATTTAGATGAAGTTCCATATTTGTTAGACGGGCAGTATCGGGTTGTGAAGTCAGAGATTCAGGCTAGTTATTACAGTATAGGGAAAAACTATAAAACGGAGATGCTTTGTTTTTTAAATATTAACAGATGTAGTGGACGTTCTATTATAAAAATACCGAGACTTGGGCTTTCCTTTTTAATCAAAATGTTATGGTGGGATAAGAAGTTTTGGGAGAACGGTTATGATGCAGTTGTTTCCAATGATTGGTTTCACTCGCAGATGATGAATACATGGAGTGATGAAGAAGAGTTATACTTAATGGAAAACTCTAGTCTTGCCATGTCTTCGCTTTTTAATCTACATAGTGATGAATTAACAGATATTTTTAAAAGTGAAAGATCATTAGTATTCACCGTAACGGATGATACTTTTGTTGAAGATCCAAAAATAAAACTAACATTAGAGGAAGTAATAGAATGATAAAACTTTCATTACTCATTTATTTATTGAGCTCTTCGTTATTTGCCGTCAACGTTAATCTTTTAAGTCACAGTCATAGTCCGGTTTATATGCTGACAGAAGACACTCTTTCAAAAAATTCTCTTCCCAATGAAACCATTATCCTTAGCTCATATTATAATTATGTTGAAGATCCATTTATTGAAATGAATGAAAGTCGTACTGAAAGAACGGGGACTCTTGTGGAGGGAATTAATTCTCTTCATATGGGAATTGGTTATCAAGCAAGTAACCGTTTTCTTCTTGGTGTTTCAACATTTGCGGCTCAAGTTTGGCTTCCTGATCGAACTTCAGAATATTCTCTAGGTGATACGGTCATTATTGGAAAGTATCGATTAAGTGCCGACAAAAATAAAACTTCATTTGCTCTCATTCCTGAGTTGGAGTTACCAACGGGAAATCAACAACTCTTTCTTTCAAATAATGGAGTTGGTGTTGGATTGAAGCTTGCTGTTGAACAAGATTTTGGGCGTTTTCAGCTAAATGGGAATATTGGCTACAAAGTTAATAATAAAGCAAAGTACCGACAACTTGATTATCGTCAGCGTTTACTTTTAGCAATGGGAGCTCTTTATAATTTAAATGATCAGTGGGCCTTAAGTGCAGAAGGAACAACAACGAGAACTCTTCCTTTCAATGGAGTTAATAATCCTGGGGAGTTTTATTTTGGAGGTCGATACCATCCTAATGATAAAATTTCCTTTAATACAGGAATTAGCATTGGGAACTTAAATAGTGTGGGAAGTAATGAGTTTCGGTTACTCGCAGGAGTTAAATTTATTCCTAAATTAAAGAATGGTCCTTATCATTGGAAGCATTTATTTACTAAAGAAGAACAAGAAATTATTAGAAAAATATTAGAAATTAGAGATGAGATTCAATTTGAACACGATAGTGACAAACTAACAGAGGCCGGAAGAAAGTCCCTTCAAAAAATTGCAAACCTTATTCTTGAAGGTAATCATGAATTTAAACAAATTGTGATTGAAGGTCATACTAATAAGCTTGGAGCAAAAGAATATAATTATAAGCTTTCACAAAATAGGGCCCTACAAGTTCGAGAAGAATTGTTGAAGCTAGGTCTTAAGAAAAGTCTGGTCGAAACTAAAGCATATGGGGAGACCAGGCCCAAAGCAATCGATCAATGGGAAATTGCCAAAAAGTTAAACAGAAGAGTCGAGTTTAAAGTCCTAAAATGACTACATTACTATAAACTGCCCAAAATTTAGACAGAATAACACCAGTATCATATCTCTATGGACGTAATATCAAATAGTTACTTGTTAGGCTGTACGTAATATTTACTGTCTAACTGGCGTGGAATCTGCAAATAAGTTAAATGTTCATTGTTAAAAATGAGAATTTATTTTTTTAATTGAGGAGAAAGAAGATGAAAAACTTAAAAACACTATTAGCTTTAGGACTTTTTACATTTGGAGCTGTAAACGCTGCTCCTGTATTAACTGACTCTGGTTCACTTACTATCGAAGGGACTATTGATACTGTTGTTGCAATTACAGTAACACCAACTGATGCTACACCTTTAGACGGTACTTATTCAGGTCTAGATCTGAATACAGCAGCTACAAATTTAACAGTAGCTAATGTACAAGAGGAATCAAATAGTGAATCAGGATACACTGTTACTGTAGAGTACGACGGATTAATGCTTCACACTGATGGCGTTACAACTTTTCCATATTCATTAAGTTATGATGGTTCAGCGATCACGACTGGTTCTGATATTGTAACAAATGATGCTTCTGGTTCTGTTATCGATACGACTAAGACACTTGGAGTAACATATACAGCTGCTGATGCTACTAACTTAAGTGGTACTTATACTGGAACTGTAGACGTAACAATCGATGCTATTTAATCAATAATAAAACTAAGATTTTTTAATGGGCCTTATCTGAAGATAAGGCCTTTTTATTTCAATAAGTTAGAGTTTCAATTTAAGTTTTCATATTAAATATCCGACAAGTTTAGTATGAAAAAAAATAGTTCTCTTACTCTATTCTTCTTGGCCTTTAGTCTTTCAACCTATTCTAACTCTTCTTCTTTCACTTTGAGTGGATTTATTAAACCACAGGTATCTGTCCTTTTTAATCAAGAAAGTTCAAGCACGATTTCATTAGAGGCAAATATTCCTAGTGAAACTTACTCAGTTGTTAGGTCATCAGCTAATATTAGTGGAAGTAAAGTTGTTCAGGTAACTGTTACTATTAATTAGTAAAGGTCAAATCATCTCTCTTGGATTTATCCGATAAAATTCGTAAAATAGTGTAGTAAAAGGAGTTACTGTGAAATCTATTTTTATCTTATATTCTCTATTTCTCATACCTACAGTTTTTGCTTATAAAGTGGCTCCAATGTCCCAAACAATAGGAGATCGCGGCCAGCAATCCAAGTCACTTTATTATATAGAAAATGATTCACCATATCCCATAGCAATTGAAATTAAAGTTAAAAGAAGAGATATGGATAAGGACGGTAAGGAAGTAAGAAAATCAGCAGGCAATGACCTTTTTATATTTCCTGATCAGTTGATTGTTAGGCCTAGTGAGAAGAAGTCCGTTCGAGTTCACTATAAAGGTGGTCCAACTTCTAATTCTGAAAAAGCATATCGAGTCATATTCTCCCAACTACCGATAGAGACTGAAGGCGAAAAAAAGAAAGGTTCTAGTATAAAAGTAAACCTAAACTATGTTACGGCCTTATATGTATCCCAAAAGAATTATAAAGATGAAGTTATTCTTG
>JAONMX010000113.1 GCA_028378565.1 Bacteriovoracaceae bacterium | reverse complement strand
GAAAACTTGGAAACTTAAACCTAGTTTTAAACAATATTCAAAGGCTACAAGAGTACAACTCAAAAAGAAGCACTCCTTTTCAACTTCGCTTTAACTTCCTAATACTTCCTGAGAACTGGAAAGAAGTAAAATCTATGCTACAATTCTGTGCTCAAAATAACGCTCAACCCTTTATAGATTTCTGCTACAGACCCGAAGAGAATTCACTCCTTACATTGACAGAGAATGAGAGAATTGAAATTTTGTTTTTTTACATAGATCAACTAACTTGGCATGAGTTTGTCTTCTGCATGAGGGTTATTAATCCTCTTATTAACAGCATTAAAAGTTCTATCGACAAAGCCGCTGTTTATGATCGTATCAAAGCACTAAAGAACATAGGTTAAGTATCCAAGATCCCAAAGTCTTTGGGCTTCAACTAAACTTATCTCAACTTGTGAAGAATTTGTCTTTGAAAAAAATTTTCTTTTTTCTCCAACTCTTCTGACCATAAAAACTCCTTTGTGTATATCATGTATAATTATCTCATTATCATTTACTTCTACACACGAGCGAACTAAGAGATTCTTACCAGCAGGAATTTTTTTTGATTGATTAATTTTTCCATACACATAGGATATTTTATGAAAATCCTCATCATCAAAACCTGAAAATATCTGTGCTCCGTAGTTTCTATCATTAATTTTGTTATCTATGTAAAACTTCTCTCTCTTTTCTAAAATTTTCTTAGCAAAACTTGAAAACGACAATGCTTCGTCTGACACTTCATCAAATAGCCCTAACGCTATAGAGTGAAAATCATCTTCTAACCTCACCTTTCTCCCCGGTCTTCCCTCTAACTCCGCTAGCATTGCCATTGCAACTTCTTCCACACGAATAAATGCACCGTAATCTTCACGATAAATTGTAACTTCTGAGACATTTCCATCAAAATAACGAGCAAGATCTTGATAGCCTCCCCACTGTGACAGTATTGCCCTTCCCCCTGCATTTAGAAATTTAAAAGGCACGATTCCAAAGTTTTCATCTGAATGTAAAGACACTCCGATATATATATATCTTTTTTCACCTAATAATTGATTAAATTTGCTTCTTTCATAATGCCCTTTGTTCTGTACGATATCGCCCACTTCTAATTCATCAATAAGACTCTCTAAATGCTCCATATAATTATCTACAACTCTACCAGTAACAGGAACTCCCAAGTTATCGTTACCTCCGACTAATATAACCGAAGAGTTATTTGCTCTTAACCTATCTTCTATCAATTTAACAGCTTCTATTATTAAATGAATATTTTTCTGAACAGAAATACGGCCAATATAAATAAAATCTTTTACATCATTACTGTTCTTTAGCTTAAAGTTATTTTTTACAAAAAATGGGTGCAGAACTACCTTTGCACCTGGGAGAGCCGTTTCAATACATTTCTCATCAGCCTGGCAACTAACAATGAATCTGTCTGATTTCTTAAAAAAATTTTTATCAGTCCATTTAATAAATGGCCACAAAGCAATCGTCGCTAATCCGTGAATATAGAAATAACCCTTAAAATCAAAACTTAAATTAGTACGTAGAAATTTTAAAAAGTTAAAAATTTCTACACTAAAACAAGTACAGACAATATTATCTACATCTATAAATTTATTTATCTTCTTAATATTTTCAAAATTATCAATATTAATCAGTTCAACATCATGACTACTACTTATCAACGACAGCCAGTTTTGCTCTATATAAGGAATAATCTCCTGCATACTTAGCCAACTAAAATTTTTTTTTGATGTTATTACAACTGTTCTCACTCTATTTTTCAATAATATAATCTCCAATTACAAAGTGTTCCAGATTTGACTGAGTCGCAAAATCCAAAAAGTCATTCACTGACTCAACAATAGGCTCCCCCATAATGTTCATACTTGTATTCAAAACTCCACCGATGCCAGTTTGCTCTTTAACTTTTTCTAAAAGTTTATAAAATCTCAAATTTTGACCTCTAGTCACTGACTGAGCTCTTGAGGTTCCATCGACATGCATAACTTCACTAAGAAGCTCTTGGAATTCATTTTTAACAGGAATTGAGAATGACATAAAAGGAGAATGAAACTCATCTGAAACATCAAAATACTTTGTAAATTCTTCCTTTAGGAAAGATGATCCGTAAGGACGGAAGCTTTCTCTAAACTTTACTTTTGAATTTAAGTAACTCTTAACTCCCTTTACACCTAATGGTGCTAAAATACTTCTATTCCCAAGTGCTCTAGGACCAGACTCACTTCGTCCCTGATACCAAGCAATAATTTTTCCTTTTTTTATTAGAGTTGCAGCTTCCTCTTCAACATTATTGCATTTCTTAATATTCCAACTTTTAAATAGTTCTTGTATCAACTTATCATCGGGAATATTACTAACCGGCCCAAAATAGCCATGCTGTTCTCCAATTGGCACAATAATATTTTTTTTATTTTCAAATAAAGAACATCCCATAGAAATGCACTCATCACCTGGAAATGGTGGTATATAAATGTTATCAAATAAACCAAGTTTTACTAGCTTCATATTGAAAGTACAATTCAAAGCAGTTCCTCCGGTAAGGATTATGTTTTTTGATAAATTGTACTTCTTACATATATCTCTAAAATCAGTAAGAGATTCTTGTTCAAACAGTTGTTGTATCAAGGAAGCAATATTTTGATAATGCTTTATATATTTAGACGCTTCCCACTCTTTCTTTCCACTACCTCTAAAATGATTTCCATCATCTAAGATTTTTAATAATTTTTCTTTACTAATCTCTCCCTCATATTTGCCAAATGGAGCAAGCCCCATTACTTTTCCTGAAGCTCTCTTTGATCCAAAAATATATTCAGCAACTGCCTCATACAAGATCCCTACACCAATTGAGACGGAAAAATACTTAGTATTCTTAAAGAATTGAAACTTTTTATCAAGACATTCTAATTTTCTATTATTTAAATAATACAATGTAAGCATTTCGTTAGAGTTACTGTCTTCATAATAATTTTGCTCAATATTACATAAACTCTTTAGGTCCGACCTTTTACTCCCCGCTCCATCCCTGACAAGAATATAACATTCGTCAAATGGAGACATATACTGAGCAGAAAGAGCATGTGCATAATGATGAGAGAGTTCTATGATTTCTTTATTTTCTGACTTAGTGAACCGATCTAGTTCTTTTTTTTTTAAGAGCATTAAAAATGGAGACTTCTTTTCTAACTCTATTTCGTAAGAAGAAACTGAAGAGCTATCCCTATTCTCACATATTTTCTCAAATTTGAAATTTTTATATCGTTTTAAGCATTCTATTGGCCATTTTCCTGAAGCCTTCTCTCTTGTGATTCGTTCTGTTAAAATAATTTCCAATTCGTCATCAGAGTATCTAGCGACAGAGCTATTGAATGTTGTTTTTGATATTCCTAAATT
>JAONMX010000112.1 GCA_028378565.1 Bacteriovoracaceae bacterium | reverse complement strand
AAACTGCCTAGCTTCTATCATATTCAATAATTCTCTTTTTTATCGTTAAATAAGATATATAAAATTTGACACGTCTTTGCAAACTAAAGATATTTAACACAAAATCAAGCAGTTACAACGTTTCTATGTGAACAATCAAACCATAAAGTGTAGTTAATCTTATATATCTACTTCTTATCTTTATTTCTATTTTTGACAAAAATAGAATCATACATATATGAATGAAATCTATCGAGACTACCTCTTCCTGTAAGTCTTCAGCACATTTGGGACAACCATGCTCTTTTATGTCCTAACACAGCATGACTGAATTTGGACTTCGGTTATATTCCTTTCTTCTCATTAAAGTCAATCGTCTTTTATCTTCTCGAGCTTTAACTATTTTTTTTCTTCTCCCATAAAAAACATCATCAGGAGTCACGTTACCTAACGACTCATGATATCTCTTTTTGTTGTAGTAACTTATAAATTTCCCAACCTCGGCCTTAAGTTCATTTGGACAGGCATAAACGTGAGCTTTACCTTAGACTTTAGAGACTTATGATACCTCTCAATCTTTCCATTGGTTTGTGGATGATAAGGGCTCGCCAAAATATGATGAATCTCTTGGTCATGTAAATAATCTTTTAAGTCTCCTGATATCAAAGGTGCTCCTCTATCAGAAACAAGGTTTGGCATATTACTTCGATCAAGTCCGGCCTTCTCACAAGCATCATCGACGACTTCAATAAAACCTTCTGCCGTCATCGAATTTTGAATCTTCCAACTTATTATTTTTCTTGAGAAGTCATCGAGAATAGAGATTAAGTAAAACCAGCCCCATCCCTCAACATGACGGTAAGCGACTGAACAATTATTTCGAAGATCAATATGATTATTGCACTTTGATACAATCTCTACACATTTCTCTCTAGTCCATTTTTTTTCCTGGCCATTACAATTCCCTTAATTACGATAAACTTCTATTAATCTCTTCAACACTAACCTTTTCATGGAACTTTAAAGTTGTTGTACTCAAAAATTCAACTTCCTTTGTCAAACACAATACTTAGCCGTCCACTACAATGAACATGAACAAGTCGGGTAAATATGTGTTGTACTAAATTCTCCTAGACCCTTACAATGTCCAACAAGGGTAATCGTCCCACTAAGTGGAATCCTCTTTCCATAAGTCGCATTCTGTTGGGCACAAATCACATTTTCATACCTAAGGTTACAAAATGCAGGATTACCAAGATTATCATCACGAATAGTACATTTTACTGAACAAGAAGGTGCTACTGAATAATACAACTCAAGAGTATCCTCATTATATGATTGGCATGGCCCTGGCTCAGGCAAGCATTGATTTGAAAAAAAGATCTCATTCTCTTTGCAACAAGAAACTCCACTGCATATCTCTATCTCTTTAAATTCAGTAGATTCTCCATAGTTATTAAACAAATCAGATGCACCTACTTTTACATATAATATTTTTTTCCCAAAGAAATCAAATGGTACATTCTCCTTAATATCCTCTACCAGAACGGTCATGGTCTTTGTATCTGCATTCGTTGATAGAGTTAAGGCTTCTTCTGGAAGATTATTGTATTCATCATTCTCTTTAGTATAAAGAGATATTGTAGAAAGAGTTAAATCCCCTTTATGAGTATTAAGTGCTCCAGCATCAACACCTTCCCCACGGAAGTCCACAACTCCACTCATCTCCGTACTTAGCTGTAAGGTTAAAGATATTTTATCCTCTTTTTGAATGTTCACATTAATATTAACATCACCTTTAACAAGAGGTGCTTTACACCTGTTTGGAAACTTCTTTGCTAGTTCGTGCAATTGTTCTAAAACAACATCAGCTGGTGTTTGAGCTTCATAGTTTTGAAAATCGGATAACTTTCGTATAAATGTTTTATCATTAAGATACATATCATCCATTCCATGTCCCAAGGTCGTACTAAATCCCCATAGAACATAATCGGTAATAGTTAAATATAGCTCTGTTAAGCCACCACTATTTGAGGTTTCAGACGGGAATATTTCATCTTGTATAAGTGAATATGTTGGTGCCTGCTCATTGCCAAAAATTGGAACTCCAGTATTCACAATCATATCCTCAGCAAGTTTTATTACTGAGTAATTTCCAATTGAAGACTGAGCATAGCTTGGTGTAACAGGAGGGGCGACTCTAAGGTTTGCATAATATGAACTATATTTTAAATCATCCTCACTAGGATTAGATGAATTTATTGTTTCAAATATCTTATGGTACAAAATGTTAGCAAATGCATTACCTTGACTATGGGAGATTAAGACAACATTGTGACCCCCGTGATCCCCGTCTTTCAATGCTGCCTTAATTTGATTAACCACATTTCCAATATCAGTGTAATATTTTTCAGCATTTTCAGGATCTCCCAAAAGCTCCAACATTTTAGCGTTAATATCTTCATAAAGCCTAACATCATTTTCTGTTCGTAGTAATCTCTTGGAAACATTTGGCTCAAAAAAGAACATTTTAGAATAATTATTATATAAGTAGTCTCTATTTAAATCTTTGATATATTCTTTTTGAAAAGCTAACTCTTTTGTAACATCATCAATAAGTCCCGCTGATTGATTGTGCGTAAAGTAGACAGTATCTCCCTTAATATCACCTAGTGGGTTAATAAGAAATCTATTACTTAACGTCTTAACACCATTATTCGTAGTAATATCATTACTTTTTTGAAATAACGTTCTAATATTGCTTGCTGTTATTTGTGCATCACGTTTCTCTGAAACATTAACACCATTAATATAATGAATATGAATTGGCTTCTTTTGACAAGCTAGATTAATATTTATGTCACTTTGTGCAAATACACTATTTACTATAAAAAGAGTGAAGAATTTTAAAAAGCTTTTCATAGCTATCTCCTAAAGTTCTATTGTGCGAAATATTGCTTATTTTTTTATGAAAAAACCTTGTGTGATCTCCTTTAGGATATTTCCTAATAAAGTTCTCATACATTACTTTGGTAATTTCAATATATTCGTCATGCTTACCACAACGCTCTTGCAACATAATAAGAAGGGATTTTGTTAGAGGTATTCCTATAGTTCTTCCTCTAAATAAATTAAGAACATTGTCCATTAATTCATCATGGCTATTACTTGGGACACCAAGGTGATAGATTTTTTTGAAATTTATTTTAAACTTTTTATTATCATCTAAATCATGAGAAAGATAATCCACCAAATGTGCAAAACATTGTATTCTTGGAGTATTATGACTCCACCAGTACTCTCGAAACTCATCATCAGTAAAATCTTCAGTGTAGGCCTGAGAGAAGTTTTCATACATCAACATTCCATAATGTTTTAGCCACTTTCTTCGCGGGTTTGGAACATGGGATAATGTCGCTAAGAATTTAATTTCTATACGATCCAGAACACCATTTTTATTTTTATCCACTCCTGGG
>JAONMX010000111.1 GCA_028378565.1 Bacteriovoracaceae bacterium | reverse complement strand
GGTCATCTCGTCCATATTAGAAGTAACTGTTTGCACTCCAGCATTGACTTCTTCAGAAGCGGCAGAAGCAGTATTTGCTTGAGCACTTGTCTCTTCAGCAGCAGAACTTAGTGAGGTTGATACATTTTGCAACGTATTAGCAGATGAAGCTAATTGATCAGATGATTTCTGTAACGAATCCACTAATTCAACTTTAGTTGTTACAACATCCCAGTTAACCATTGCACCGAGATAATCCCCATTACCTGCGACAACAGCACTTACATTCAAGTCTAACTTCTCTGGCCCTAGTGAAATAATCGCTCTATGTGGCAACTTACTTGGATTAGAAAAATATTGCCTTTGGTGTTCAGGGTTTTTATGAAAAACATCAATCTTTTGTCCAATAGCTTTTTCAACAGGAATTGGTAGATACTTCTCTAGAGTCTTAAGGGTAGCTATTGACTTCTCGTTTAGGTAAACCAAAGTCCCATCAGGAGCACACATCATTGTATTGATAGGTGATTTATCAACCATTTCTTTTGCTTGTGCCATTTCAGTTTCAAGCTTTAGTTTTTCTGTCACAATATCCCATGTTACCATTGGCCCAACATAGTCACCGCTATCATCATAGATTGCTGTAACAAGTAGGTCTAACTTCTCTATTCCTAATTGTATGATTGCTCGGTGAGGTAGATTTGCTGGATTCGCAATTATCTTTTTTTGATGATCTGGGTTTTTATGAAACCAGTCAATGGACTTACCTACAAGATCCTCAACTGGTGCTGGCAACAGAGACTCTAATTTTTTCAAAGTCTCCTTTGAGTTTTGATTCATGTAAATCAATTTTCCTTTCTTGTCTGCTAGCATCGTATTAATTGGTGATAAATCTAGCATCTTCTGTGAAGGTAAAGATACACTTTCTTCTTTTTCTTTAACTGACATTTACTTCTCCTCGGTCATTTCAAGACTTAATATTTTTTCTAAACTTAATAATGTTATTAATTTATCTTCTAATTTATAGACACCACTGATAAAGCTACTTATTTTTTCATCAATTGTATCTGGAGTATCTTCGAACCTACTGTTTTCGATATCCATGACATCCATGATCTCATCAACCACTAGCGAATATAGATTTTCACCAGAGCTCACAATAATATTCATATAGTCCTCTGAGTTATTTTCTTCTAGACCGAAAAGCTTTCTTATATTTATGGCCGTAACAATCTGACCTCTAAGATTAATTAGTCCATCAATATAATCTGGACCTAAAGGAACAGGAGTAACATTTTGTGGTTTTACAACTTCTTGAACATCTAACACCTCAACGGCGTAGTGTCCTTTGCCAATCTTAAAACCACAAAGTTGCTTGTCATTACTTGAAAAAATATTCTCTTTACTCATTGTTACTCCAAATATTCTTTGATTGCATCTAGTACTTCCACTTTATTTAATTTCTGCAGGTGCTTTGAAAAGCCAGCTTTGACACCAGCTTCTTTATCTTTTTGAGAAATGCGTGTTGATACTGCTATAATTGGGATATTCGCATTAGTCTCTCTTATGGTTTTTGCCAACTCAAAGCCTGTCACATATGGCATTTCAATATCTGTAACGACAATATTAATATCTGGGTTATCTTTGAAAAGCTTTAACCCCTCTTTCCCATTTTTTGCAACTAAAACTTCAAGGCCACAACTTTTAAAAAGTTCTTCTTGTACATTACGATAGAGTGAGCTATCTTCAGCAAGTAGCAGTTTACCTTTCATTTTCTGGATAATCACTTCTCCAAAGAGTTTTTTCCCAATAACTGTTTGTTCAATGACCTTATGTATATCTATCAAAGTAATTAGCTTATCATTAATATAAAGAGTTCCAAGTAGTCCATCTCTATCGATTGTATTTGTTTCTATCTGAGCTTCAGATAAGGCGATATCATGAATTGAATCAACAACAAAACCAAAGGAATGGTCCTGAATATCAATCACAATACAATTAAATTTATCAGATTTCCCTTTAAGTTTCTCCAACTCACTTTGTCCATCAAGTTGAAGAATTTTTTCAAAATTAACTAAAGGCATTGAAATATCTCTGTACCTAATTAAGTCTTGACTTCCACTTGACTCAATACTTGAACCTTTGAACTCTTCAAGTCTATTAATTAACGAAAGAGGTACACCGTATGTTCGACCATCTCCAAGCTCAAAAAGTAAAATTTCTTGCTGATCTTCATTAACAGTTTCTTCAACCTGTTCTTGAGAGTCTTCTTGTACTTTTTCAAGAGATTTGTTTTCAACTAGATTATAAAAACCTAGAGCATCTACAATGAGGGCTACCTTGCCATCTCCCATAATAGTTGCTCCGGCATAAATATTGATATTCTTAAGTTTTCTTGATAGTGGTTTTACTACAATTTCTTGGGTATCTAAAACATCATCGACAACAAGTCCATAGACCCTTCCTTCTGCTTTAAGAACGATAATATTCAATGTTAGTGAGTCTAGATTTTTGCTTTCATAATTTAAAATTTTATTGAGCCTAACAATTGGTATTAACTCACCTCTTAAGCGATAAAATTCATTTCCATGTAGACTCTCAAGAACACTTCCTTCAGATTCATCGAGCATTACTAACTCTACTAAATTCTTTTGATGAATCGCAAAAGTTTCTCCACCACTTTCAATAACGAGAGCTGGGACAATAGCTAAAGTAAGTGGAATTTTAAGTCTAAATGACGTACCTTTCCCTAACTCGGAATTAATCTCTACTCCCCCACCGATTCTTTCTATATTACTTCTAACAACATCCATCCCAACACCACGACCAGATATATTTGTAACTTGAGCAGCTGTTGAAAAGCCTGGATTAAAAATGACATTGAGGATTCTGGTCTTAGTTAACGAAGCTACTTCATTTTCATTAAACAAACCACGCTCAATAGCCTTCTTTGTTAGCACTTCTGTATCTAAGCCTTTACCATCATCAGAGATTTCAATGATGACTTGCCCACCCTCATGATAAGCTTTAATAAAGATCTTCCCTGTTTCACTTTTCCCCACAGACTTTCTATCTTCAGGCAATTCGATTCCGTGATCAATACAGTTCCGAACTAAGTGAGTTAAAGGATCTTTAATTACCTCAATTAACGTTTTATCCAATTCAGTATCTTTACCTGAAATTTCTAATGCTATATTTTTATTTTGACTTCTAGATAAATCCCTTACAACCCTTTCAAACTTATTAAAGACACTGCTTACAGGTTGCATTCTAGTAGTCATTATATCTGTTTGAAGTTCTGTAGTAATTACATTTAACTGTTGTGCGAATCGACTCAACTCAGAGTTTTCCGAATTTTTAGAGTACTGTAAAATCTGATTTCTATTGATGACCAACTCACCTACAACATTCATAATCTTATCAAGAAGTTTTACATTAACTCTAACAATAGAGTCCGTTAGTTTTTGGGAAACAACTTCTTTAGCAGGGCTT
>JAONMX010000110.1 GCA_028378565.1 Bacteriovoracaceae bacterium | reverse complement strand
ATTAAAAATTTCTTTTAAAAATTTCTCTTTGATATGAGATTCGTTTATCTCAACTTCAGGATGAGGCATCAGACCAAAAACATTTCCATTTTCATTACATATTCCAGCAATAGAACCATCACTACCGTTAAAATTATCACAATATTTTAAAACAACTTGAGCTGAAGAGTTTATACGATTAAGTAAACTTACCTTATCGTCTTGACTGGTATAAAAACGCCCTTCACCATGCCGAGAGATCAATGAGATATTATTACCAATCGACTGAGTCCACAAACATTTAGAATCTAACACAGTCAGTCTACTTACACTATGATGAAATTTATTAGTTTTATTTTTTACAAGTCCAAAGCTGCCAAATAAATCACCGAAAGCATTCAACTTCAACAAGACCTGGAAGCCATTACAGATACCAAGAACAGGTTTATTATCATTGATAAAAGTTTCCATATCATTAAGCATATAACGTTTTATCTTAAAGGATAAAAGTGAAGCACTACCTAAATCATCACCATAACTAAAACCACCAGGTAATGCCAAAATATCATAAGAAGAAAGACTATTTTCTTTATTAACAAAATCGTTAATATGAACAATTTCTACTTTGGTACGTTCATCAGAAAATGCTCTACTAGTTTCTAACTCACAATTTAGACCATCACCAGAAAGTACACAAACTTTTATTAATTCCATTTAGTCTCCCATTGATCTAAAACACTTTGCCCATCTAAATGTAGTTTCTTATCTAATAAAGAGAAGTTTAAACTAAAATGAGAAGTGGTTTCACCTAGTAATGTAAAATCATTTTTAAATAAAGACTCAAAAGAAGACTGTTTTTCTTTAGAAACACTACAGATGATACGTCCTGGTGTTTCACTAAAAAGAACCGTCTCAAGATCAAAGTTTTCGAGATAAGTATCAGAGAAGTTAATATTTGCACCAATTCTATTCTCAAAAGATAACTCAGAAATGGTTGTCAAAAGGCCACCATCACTAACATCATGAATTGTATGAAATATATTTTCATTTAAAGCATTGTGAATATTCTTATATAGTCTAAAGGCATCTTTAGTTTCAAACTTATCAATAGTATCTGATTCATATTCATAGAGTCTTAAGAATTCACTACCTTTAGGATCAAGAGAATTGCCATTAGCCCCCAGTAAGTAAATGAATTCATCAGGTTTAGAGAAACAAGAATTCGTTTTTACTGAGGTATTGGCCTGGGCCATAAGACTAATAAGTAAAGTCGGTTTGATTGATATCTTAACAGGCCCTTCATTGTTTTTACCATTGTAGTCATTTTTCATACTATCTTTTCCACTAACTAATGGAATTCCGTAATCATAGCAAATATCGTAGAGACCTTTACAGGTTTCTACTAAATGACCAAGCTTATAAGCACCGTCTGGATTTTTAGAAGATTCTATTGGGTCAGGCCAACAGAAATTATCTAATCCACAAATCAATTCAGGGTTTCCACCAGCACATATAATATTTCTCATGGCCTCGTCTACAGAACGAATGGCCATTTTATAACCACCACAACTACTACTTCGTGGGGCCATCCCATGGGAAAAAGCAATACCATTTCCTGTAGTCCCACCATAATTCTCAAGGGATATCAAAGATCCATTTTGAGCTATCGAAACATTATTTCCTTCATACGGACGTGTTTTAGTAGAGCCTTGAACTCCCTGATCGAACTGTGAAACCCAATGATTTTTAGATCTAATATTTTCACTTGATAAGACTTTGTAGCAGGCACTTTCCAAATCAGACGACTGATACTTGTTTTTTTTATTGAAAACACTACTCCACTCATAAAGGTCTGTAGATTTTGCTTTTAATTGCATTTTAGGAAGACCATTGTGAAGAAAATCAAGTGGAAGATAGGCGACTATACTATCCCCATAAGTAACATGAAAATAACCAGTATCAGTGAACTTTCCTAAAACCTGAGCATCTACATCATAAAATCTTGCAAGCTCAAGAAACTCATCAATCTTACCCTTATCAACACTAAAGGACATACGTTCTTGGCTTTCACTGATCATTATTTCCCAAGGAGCAAGTCCTGGATATTTAAGAGTACATAAAGATAGATCTAATTGGGCACCATTAGTAAGCTCGGCCATTTCTCCTAAACTGGAACTAATCCCACCTGCACCATTATCTGTTAATCCAGTAAATAAAAATAAGTCCCTGGCCTTTAATAGAAAATCACTCACCTTTTTCTGGGTAAATGGATCACCAATCTGCACAGCACTTAGCGGTGAATCTTCATTAAGATCTAAGCTTGAAAAAGTGGCACCATGAATTCCATCAGCACCAACAGCACCACCAACGACAACAATAAGATCACCAGCTTTTGTATATTTTTTAGCACCCTCAATTGAATCATTAATTTTCTGAGGCATCACTCCGATTGTTCCACAGTAAACAAGAGGCTTTCCAGAGTAGTCTTCATCAAAGACAATTCCACCGTTTACCATAGGAATACCACTTTTATTACCACCATCTACTATGCCTTTATGCACTCCAGTTAAGAGCTCACTTGGAGAAAGGTGATTTAACGGAAAAGTATTAGGATACTTCTCTTGAATATTTAAAGGGCCGAAACAAAGAACATCCATATTAGCTATTGGCTTAGCACCTAAGCCAGTTCCTAAAATGTCTCTATTTACCCCAAGAATTCCAGTTAAAGCTCCGCCATATGGGTCAAGTGCACTAGGGGAATTATGGGTTTCAACCTTTACACAAAGATCTATATTTTGATCAAACCTAACAACACCGGCATTATCATCAAAGACACTTATTAACCAGTCCAACTTATTATCATTCTTAAGATCATTAGTTACTTTTTTGATATAGTTTTTAAAGAGAGATGAAATAACCTCCCTCTCACCTTTACTATTTTCATATTCAATTTCACCACTAAAGATTTTATGCTTACAGTGCTCACTCCATGTCTGTGCCAATATTTCAAGCTCAACATCTGTTATTTCTGCAGGTAATCCCATATCTCTACGTTGTGCTAAGAAACTTGAATCTTTAAACTGCTTAAGAATGACTTCAAGCTCATGTTTCTCTAAGGCCAAACATCTCTCTTTTGATAGAGCTTCAAAATATCCAATTCCTTTTTCGACACTAAAAAGCTCAACCTCTTGTGAATGATTCAATAAAGGTTGAAAGCTTATACTTTCTTTATAAAAATTATTAAGATAGCTATTTTCACATAAGAAAAACTCAGCTTTTTCAATGAGAGGATTACAAACCTTCTTTTCTAAATTTTTTAAATTATCAATTGTATTATCGCCCTCAAAGTAAAAGTCAATACATGACTTAACATTTACGGTCATATCAAGATCGGATAATACATTCTTTAAAACTTTTGCACTATTATCAGTCACACCATCTTTATAAGTAACTCTAGCTCCAGCTTTGTAAGCTGGAAAATGCTTCAATAAACTTGATGGAAGCTTGTACTCACTAAAA